>JBKHYB010000274.1:0-2860 GCA_046565725.1 Actinomycetota bacterium | reverse complement strand
GGCCTCGAGGAGTTCATCCGCCGGCGCCTGGCAGGTGACTATCCGATCGACGATTTCGGTTACGACGAGCAACTGAGCCGTGAGGTTCTGTTTCCTCTCGCCCGACCGCTGTACGAGAATTACTTCCGGGTTAAGGCTCTCGGTGTAGATCGCATCCCAGCCGAAGGGTCCGCTCTTTTGATCTGCAATCATTCCGGCACCATCCCGCTGGACGCCGTGATGATGCAGTACGCGGTGGCGACCGAACATCCGCAGAAGCGCTTGGTGCGCAACGTCGGAGCCGACCTCGTCTGGAAGCTGCCGGTGATAGGGCCTCTCGCTCGCAAGTCTGGGAACGTCGTGGCTTGTGACGAGGACGCCTATGAGTTGGCTCGAAGGGGCGAGTTGATCGGTGTCTTTCCCGAGGGTTACAAGGGAACCGGGAAGGGTTGGAGCGAGCGTTACAAGTTGCAGCGGTTCGGCCGGGGTGGCTACATCGAGCTGGCGCTGAGGACGAAAACCCCGATCATCCCCGTGGCGATCGTGGGGGCCGAGGAAGCGTTCCCGATGATCGCGAACGCGAAGCTACTGGCGAGACTGCTCGGCTTCCCGTACTTCCCGGTCACACCGACCTTCCCGCTGCTCGGCCCCCTCGGGATGATCCCGTTGCCGTCGCGCTGGGTCATCGAGTTCGGAGAACCCATCCCCATGGACACGTTCCCCGACGACGCGGCCGAGGACCCCATGCTCGTCTTCGATCTGTCGGATCGGGTAAGAGACACGATCCAACAGATGCTGTACGAGAACCTCAACCGGCGCGGGGGCGCTTTCCTGTAGACCTAGGAACCAGGATCGAAAGATGAGAAGGAACACCGTTTACGCCATCGCGCTGCTGCTCGCCGCGATCGCGATCGCAGGCACGATCGCGGTCCTGCGGATGTACGGCCTGTCCGGCTAGCGACGTCTCAGTCTCGGCGACACAGCTCGGTGATGTGGCGCTCGAGCTGGCTGAGCCCTTCCACCTTGCCGATGGTCAGGGCGATCCCCGCTTCCCTCGCCTCCACCTCGAGCTGTGGGTCCAGGTAGGCGGTGTAGATGATGATCGGCTGATCGGGTGTGGCCTTCTTGATCGTCCGGGCCGCCGTCAGCCCGTCCATCCCCGGCATCTTGTAATCCATGACGATGACATCGGGAGACGTCCGTGAAGCCAGGTCGATCGCTTCGCGACCGGTTGCCGCTTGTCCCACGACTTCGAAACCATCGAGCTCGAGCATGTCGACCAGCATGTTCCGCACGTGGTCGGTGTCGTCGACAACCAATACCCGAACGTCCATAGCTTCAGATACTTCCCTTTCGCTCACCGCCTGGGAAGACCTTTCGGGATCTTCTGCTTTCCCGCGAGGCAGTCCTCGACGTACTCCCGGTTCCGGCGGAGCATCTGGACAAGTTCCTTCGGACGCTCCACATACCGGCGGACCGAAAGCTCGAGCGAGATAGCTCCGTCGTAAGAAGTACGACGTAGCTCCTCCAAGAACCTCTCTATCGGGAGGATCCCTTGTTCGAGTTCGAGGTGACCGTCCCTACCGTCACCGGCGTTGTCCGACAGGTGGATGTGTTCCAGTTTCGGAGCCAAGGTTTCGTACGCGTCGAGGATGTCCAGTCTGGTCACGGTGAGATGACTCGTATCGAGGGCAACGTGGTGGCAGGCCGAGACGAGATCCTTCGGATCTAACCACCGGTAGGCGCGCAACCGCCGTCCGGCGACCCACTTCGGATACATCGTTTCAACCGCAACCTTGACGCCGGTCTCTGCAGTGAAGGCCTCCGCCTCGTGCGTGCACCAGGTCGCGTACTCCCTCTCCCAGAGATACGGCGGGTGCACGATCATCGAGTCCGCCCCCAACTCGGCGCACATCTCGGCCCCCCGGCGGATCTTCCCGATCGGGTCGAGACCCCAGACGTTCTTGGTGATCACCAGGAAGGGGGCATGGATCGATCGGATCTTCAGGCCCCGCTCCTCGGCGAGCTTGAGGGGGATATCGGCCCTCTGGGTGAGGGGGTCGCGGGTGACCATCAGTTCGATCTCGGTGAAGCCGGCTTCGGCCAGGGCGTCCATCGCCTGCGCGAGTTCGAACGCCCAGAAGGGCCCGGTCGAGCATTGCACGGGTTGGGGGGTCCACGTCGCCATCGTGTGAATCGTCCCACGCTTGGCGCGGCGGCGTTCCCGGAGCGAGAAAAGGCCCCCGGTCTCCCGGGGGCCGATGAAGGTCCATAGCTGACGGGCCGGCTTGGGGCGGGCTGGGAGGCATTGTCACGGCTCTTGCCGTGGCGATTCCTTCGTCCCGTCGGTCCTGGACCTTCCAGTTTCTTCGGGCCCGGCCTATCGCGCCTTTAGCCCTTAGATGGAGATTTCTGGGAAATCATCCGGGAACTATGGCAAACGAGTGCTTGCAAGAGTTTGCACCCGTGCCTCTTTTGGTACAGAATCAGGGGGATATGGATCTGGCCCAACTCCTGAGAGACACCGCGGCGAGGCTCCCCGACAAGAAGGCCCTGACAGTGGCCTCGAGCGGGGAGGAGGCCACGTACGCCGAACTCGACGCCGAGGTCGACCGCATAGCCACCGCCCTGCAGGCAACGGGCCTGTCCAAGGGCGACCGCGTCGCCGTCGGGCTGCCCAACAGCCTCCAGTTCGTCGTCGCCTATTTCGCGGTCCTGAGGGCCGGCGGGGTGATGATCCCGCTCAACATCATGCTCACCACCTCTGAGGTCAAGAAGGTCCTGTTCGACTCCGGAGCTCGCGTGGCCGTAACGATGGACCCCTTCCTGGATGCCGTCCGTAAGGGGGCCGAGTCGACACAGGTCAAGCACGTGATCTGAG
>JBKHYB010000273.1:0-2874 GCA_046565725.1 Actinomycetota bacterium | reverse complement strand
GATGATTCGCCCGCTCCCGAGTTCACCGAGACGCTCGAACTCGATCTCGCTACGGTCGAGCCAAGCCTCGCGGGCCCGTCCCGTCCTCAGGACCGCGTCACGCTCCCTCAGGTGTGGCAATCGTTCACCGAGCGCTACTCGGAGAACCTCGACAAGTCGTACCGGGTCCAGGTCGAGCGCTTCGCATCCGAGAGTGGGCACAACGGGAGCGGCGACGAGATGCCCGACCACGCGATCGACCTCTCCGGCCAGGATCACCGTTCCTTCGAGCTGCGTAACGGCTCGGTCGTGATCGCCGCGATCACCTCGTGCACGAACACGTCGAACCCCTCCGTGATGCTGTCGGCAGGACTGCTCGCGCGCAACGCCTTGGCCAAGGGTCTCAAGAGCAAGCCGTGGGTGAAGACATCGATGGCGCCGGGGTCGCGCGTGGTGACCGAATACCTGAACGCTACCGGCCTGATCGATGACCTGAACGCTCAGGGCTTCAACGTCGTCGGCTACGGGTGCACGACCTGCATCGGGAACTCCGGTCCCCTACCGGACGAGATCGCCGAGACGATCGATGCCAACGATCTGGCGGTCGCATCGGTCCTGTCCGGTAACCGGAACTTCGAAGGACGCATCCACCCGCAGGTGAAGGCCTCGTACCTCGCTTCACCCCCGCTGGTGGTTGCTTACGCGCTCGCGGGAACGGTCAACATCGACCTCAGCAAGGATCCGATCGGGCAGGACGCCGACGGTAACGACGTGTTCCACAAAGACATCTGGCCGACCCCCGACGACATCGCCGAGGCTCTGTCCTCCGTTAACTCCGAGATGTTCGACAAGGAGTATGGGCAGGTCTTCGAGGGGACCGAGGAATGGAAGCAGCTCCCCTCTCCGACGGGACAGCTGTTCGAATGGGACCCCTCTTCCACATACGTTCAGGAGCCCCCGTTCTTCAAGGACCTCGGGACCGAGCCGGGACCGATCGAGGAGATCACCGGGGCTCGGGTGCTGGCGTTGGTCGGAGACTCGATCACTACCGACCACATCTCGCCCGCCGGTTCGATCTCGCCGCAATCACCCGCGGGCAAGTACCTGCAGGAACAGGGTGTGGAGATCAAGGACTTCAACTCTTACGGCTCACGCCGTGGCAATCACGAAGTGATGATGCGGGGCACGTTCGCCAACATCCGCTTCCGCAACCAGCTGGCCGACGGCAAGGAAGGCGGTTGGAGCAAGTTCATCCCCGGGGGCGAGGTCGCGCCTATCTACGACGTCGCCATGCGTTACGTCGAGGAAGGCACGCCGACGATCATCCTCGCGGGGAAGGAATACGGCTCGGGCTCATCGCGTGACTGGGCGGCCAAGGGTCCGCGGCTCCAAGGCGTCAAGGCGGTCATTGCCGAGAGTTACGAACGGATCCACCGCAGCAACCTGGTCGGCATGGGGATCCTGCCGCTTCAGTTCATCAACGGTGAGAACGTCGAGTCACTCGGCCTCACCGGGTACGAGAGCTTCGACATCGTCGGCGTCGCCGATCGATTGGAGCCGCACGCCGAGCTAGAGGTCGTCGCACGCTCCGACGACGGAACCGAGAAGCGCTTCAACGTCGAGGCCCGGATCGATTCCGAGGTCGAACTCGATTACTACCGCCACGGTGGCGTCCTCCAGAAGGTCCTCCGTCGCATGCTCGTTTCCTAGTAAGTATCTGGTCGATATACGACCGTTTCATGCCGCGGAAACGGTCATGAGACCCGGTGCGCCACGCGATCTATCTCATTGAACAGCACGGTGAGCGGAGAGGACTTCGCGTAGAACCCGTCGATCGCCGGATGGCGGAGAGCTTCACCGATCAGAGTGTGGTCCAGGCCCGAGATCGAGACGACCCCGCAACGGGGGAAGCTTCGCTTGATCCGTTTCGCGAGAGCGAGACCGTCGCCCTGCATATTGACGTCGACGAGGAACACGTAACCTTCCTCTTTCGGTACCTGCATCGCTTCTTCCGCAGTTCCCGCTTCGGTCACGACTTCGTGACCGGGTTGCCGGTCGATCGCTCGTCGCAACATCTCTCGTATCGCAGGATCGTCATCAACGATGACGATCCGTAGGTTCCCCAGATCGTTGTTCATGGTTCGGTTCTACATCTCCACGGAGACTTACGCTCAGGAAACGCACCGATAACGGTAATAGTTCCGTTACCCGCGTTCGCTGTCTCAGGGTCCCCGCCTCGCCCAGCCGAAGGTCGACCGTCTCGCGGGGCCGTCTGATCACCCGTCCCGGTCGGCCCCCCGAGGTACTTCTAGGACGAGATGCGTTGCTCCGTGACGGCTCCTGGTCTTGGAGGCCGTCCGGGCGTATAACGGAAGCACGGGGAGGTGATGTTGAGATGAAGCACATCATGATCGTTGCCAACCAGACCTCCGGAGGCAGCCACCTTCGAGACATCATGCGCCAGAGGGCCATGCAGGGACCTTGCCGTTTCACGCTGCTGGTCCCCGCGACCCCGCCCCACGATCATCTCTGGACGGACGACGAAGCCCGGGGGCTCGCCCACAAGAGACTCGACCAAGCCCTGAAGAAGTTCGGCGAACTCCAACTCGATATCAAGGGAGTGGTGGGTGACGCGAACGTCGTCTCGGCGATCAACGACCTCATGCTGAGGGAGGAGTTCGACGAGATCATCCTGTCGACACTTCCTCCCGGGATCTCTCGGTGGATCGGTCAGGACCTCCCGAATCGCGTGAGCCGGCGCTTCCACATCCCGGTTACCCACGTCATCGCATCCCGGGACCTCGTGACCGCCTGAGGACCTGATCTGGGGCGGTAACGCGTCGACGATCGGTCCGGATCTCTTGGGAAACGGAAACGGCCCCCGATCGGGGGCCG
>JBKHYB010000272.1:0-2890 GCA_046565725.1 Actinomycetota bacterium | reverse complement strand
GCTGCGCGAACAACCGGCAGAGCGTCTTCGACGAGATGCGCATGGCGACGCTCATGGCCAAGGCGCGGCTCACCGATGGGGGAGCGATGGACGCTGCGACCGCGTTGCGACGCGGTACGACCGGTGGAGCAGATGTGCTGGGCCTTCCGGTCGGTTCTCTCGAAGCGGGCAAGCGAGCAGATCTGGTGGCGCTCGACCTGGACGACCTATCGCTGTTCCCGCCGCAGCATCTCGAACACCACGTCGTGAACTCGATGCAACCGACCGCGATCTCGAAGGTGATGGTCGCCGGCGAGGTGGTGGTCGAGGGTGGTCGCACCACCAAGGTCGACCCGGCGGAGATCCGCTCTCGTGTCGAGACCGTCACCGAAGGTTGGGCGCGTCCCTAGATGCACCCCTTGTATCTGACCGCGGCTCTCGATAGCGTGGCTCGGAGTGTCGCGGGGTCGCGGGTCGAGATGGGCGTTTCGTAACGGTTCAAGCCGATTACGTAATGACTCAAGTCGTGCTCGGGTGCTTCCGTAGAGACATCTAAGGGAGTGGCCCCCGACCGGGGGCCGAGAGATCGCGGGAGGCATTACAGCTTTGCTTCGTTGGGTTCCTTATGTCATGGCGTGCCTCGCCCTTGCGGCGATGGCGGTGCTGGTGCCGGCGGATGCCTCGGCCCAGCTTCATGAAGGAACCCAGGTAACGCCTTCTCCTTCCGCCTCCCCGGGTGCTCCTCCAGCCGATTGCGCCGTTGTGGAACCGCTTCCATCCCCGGAGCCGAGCCCGCAGCCGTGCCCCAGCCCGACCCCGGCCCCCGACGACGATCTCGGTCCGCGGCCGTACGGACTTAGCGGCCTGAAGGCGATGTTCGGCAAGCGCTGCAGCGGCAAAGCGAACGACGCTCGCACCTACTTCCCGCACGCATGGGGACGCGGCAAGGACGGCTACGTCTACTACCACGCGAAGCTGGCCGCGAAGGTGGCTCAAGATGTTCTCGCTCCGCTCCTCGACGGTTCGAAGCACGATGCGTTCGATTACGGGATCTGGGGCTACTCGTGCCGGATGAAGACCGGCGGCACCTCGTGGTCCGTCCATTCGTGGGGCGCCGCGATCGATACCAACACCTTGCGCAACCCCTACGGACAGGGTCACTGGAACGGCAAGGGTGCCCGCGGGGACGCGTACGGGAAGCTGATCCCGAACGCCTACATGTCCGAGGACTTCTATTGGGGTCTCAACTTCAACGACCCCATGCACTTCCAATACGTATCCGGTTACTAGTCGAGAGCGAGGTCGTAGCACCGTGGTTGCAGTACGGAGGTTGACTATCGGAGCGACGGGGCTACTTCTCGTCGCCTTGGCTTGGATGGCGATGCCGACCAGCGGTCAGGCGGAAGGACCGCAGAGGGACTGCGCCGGTGATCCGGCCTCGTCGGACCTCGCCAACGGCGAAGGCACGATCGCGATCTCGAACCGCGAGCTGGTGGTCATCGGCCGCAAGAGCCAAGGATGCATGTATCAGCGGACCGCATCCCGCGACCAGTTGCTTCGTCACGTCGCGGTGGGCCGCGGAGAAGGCACCGCTTACGTTGAAGATCGGCAGGGTCCGGACGCCATCGTCGTGTTCACTGACGACGGAGCACAGCGGGTGCCTGCCGGCGGCGAGGCCACGCAGCCGTCTTGGGCAGACGACGGACGCCTCGCATGGGCCGAAGACCTCAGCACGGTCACGGTGTGGTCGCCGTCCTCACGTGCGGCTCGAACGATAGCCGCACCCTCATCTGCCACCGGGGTGTTCTCACCGGTCTTCGCGAGGAACCGGCTGACCGCCGTCGCTCAAGAGCCCGTAGGCGCGCAGACGACGCTCACCGAGGACGACACGTTGAACAACCTCTACACCTACGTGAACGGATCTTGGCGCAGACTCACCGATTTCGAGGTCGGTCCTAACGAGTGGTCAGCGATCCGAACCCCGGTCACGACCGATGCCGGTGACATCCTCTTCGTGCGCGTGCATGGTGACTACACCGCGACCAAGCCCCCGTCCTTCGAACTGTGGATGGCCTCGGGCAACGACGCCCGCAAGATCCGCGAGCTTCCCGGTGAGATGTTCCTGGCAGGCATCCGCGACGGGCGCTTGATGTGGAACGTCTATTCACCCACGTGCGGCGATTGGGAGTTGCTCGTCGAAGACACGCGTGCGGGCCTGAAGCATCTGGCTTGCGGTGCCGTTCTCGTCGATCCGGTGAACATCACCGATGCGGACCTGGAGGTGGAAGAGCACGCCGCCGAGACCGAGACACCGGAGGCGGCACCCGTCGAGGTTGGGGTGGTCGTGGGCGATTTCGACGATGGTGCCTCGGCCCGCAAGGTGGCTAGAGCGGTGCCGGGTTCGAAGGTCGTAACGCACCGCGACGCTCCGGCTGCGGTCGCTCCCGGCGCATTCGCCGTGGTCAAGCCGCTGATCGGCTCGCCCGTGCAGACCCTGCGTTGGGTGAAGGACAGGCTGCCCGGGCTCAGGGACAAGGTCTTCTTGGCCCCGATAGACCGCTAGCCGTCGAGAGTCTTGGGCTCCATCGGTATCGCGACGTCCCGCTCGCGCGCGACCTCGATGGCTCGGGCGTAGCCGGCATCCACGTGGCGGATCACTCCCATCCCAGGGTCGGTGGTCAGCACCGTTCGGAGCCGTTCGGCGGCATCCTCGCTGCCGTCGGCGACCACGACCATCCCGGCGTGCAGGGAGTAGCCGATGCCGACCCCTCCGCCGTGGTGCACAGATACCCAGTGGGCCCCCGCAGCGGCGTTGATCAGTGCGTTGAGGATCGGCCAGTCCGCTATCGCATCGGAGCCGTCGAGCATCGCCTCGGTCTCGCGGTAGGGAGAAGCCACCGATCCGGCATCG
>JBKHYB010000271.1:0-2895 GCA_046565725.1 Actinomycetota bacterium | reverse complement strand
TCTGCGGCCAGTAGGATGGGCATCCGGAACAGCGAGAAAGGCCACAACTCATCGAGGAGGGATCCGGCCATATGGCACTCGGATACGACGGGAGTCTCTACATCCTTGCGTTCGATCACAGGGGCTCATTCCAGAAGAAGATGTTCGGTATCAGCGGCGAGCCCAACGAGGAGCAGACCGAGATCATCTCGGATGCGAAGAAGGTCATCTTCGAAGGCTTCAAGAAGGCGGTCACCGAACACGGGGTTGACAAGTCTTCAGCAGGCATCCTGGTCGACGAGCAGTTCGGCGCCGACATCGTGCGGGAAGCCGAGAAAGAGGGCTATCTGTTCGCCATGCCCGTGGAGAAGTCGGGACAGGACGAGTTCGACTTCCAGTACGGCGACGATTTCGGCAAGCACATAGAGGACTTCAACCCCGCCTTCAGCAAGGTTCTCGTCCGTTACAACCCCGACGGCGACAAGGAGATGAACGCTCGGCAGTCCGAGCGCCTCAAGAGGTTGGGGGAATGGCTCCACGCGAACGATCGCAAGTACCTGTTCGAGCTGTTGGTGCCGGCGACCGACGAGCAACTTGCTTCCGTCGATGGGGACGGCGACCGTTACGACAAGGAGCTTCGACCAGACCTGATGATCCGCGCGATCAAGGAACTGCAAGAGGCCGGCATCGAGGCCGACATCTGGAAGATCGAAGGCATCGATACCGAAGAGGATTGCATGCGCATCTCCGAGCAGGTCCGTTCTGATGGGCGCGATGGGGTCGTCTGCGTGGTTCTGGGCCGGGGAGCGGACGATGCAGCCGTCGACCACTGGTTGAAGCAGGGTGCCGGCGTGCCGGGATACGTGGGCTTCGCCATCGGGCGCACCATCTGGTGGGACGCGCTGAAGGGCTACCTCGATAAGAGTCTCGATCGAGATGCGGCGGCGGACCGGATCGCGGCCAACTACAAGCGTTTCATCGACGTCTACAACTCCTAAAGGCTGTTCAGAGTGAGATCAGGCAGGGCCCTCGTGATGGGGGCCCTGCTCATCTCGTGTCTGGCGCTACCGCCGGTGCCCGTCGCGGACGCCGCGAGCGCTTTCACCGAGATCCAGGAGCTGCTCGACGCCAGGGCGGAGGCGGTCAGGCGGGGCGACCGAGAGGCGTTCCTCGCGACGGTCGGGCCGCCCGGCTCGGAGTTCCACGCACTCCAGGCAGCCTTGTTCGACCGGCTCTCGGTCCTGCCGTTGTCCGATTACCGCTTAGAGGTCGATCCCTCCGCATACGGCGACCTGGCGCGTCCCTCGGACCTGCGCCGATACGAAGGGGCCGATCGGGTGATGCTGCCGTTAACCATCGAGAGGTATCGCTTGCGCGACAGCGATCCGGAACCGGTCCCGCGCGACCTCTACCTGACGTTCGTCCAGCGCGATGGCCGCTGGCGCATCGAGGGTGACACCGACCTGGAGGACGTGGGTTTCTACAGCGCACGGGCCCCCTGGGACCTCGGACCGATCGAAGTGATCGCCACGAAGGACCTCTTGGTCGTGTCTGGGGCGTGCCGGACATGTCGGTCGGCGGAACGATCTATCGACCTTGCCGGGCCGGTCCTCACGCAGGTCAGATCGTGGTGGGAGCCGCTGCCGAAGGGGCGCGTCGTCATGTTCATCCCGCGCGACGGTGCGGACCTGGCGCGC
Source organism: Actinomycetota bacterium (assembly GCA_046565725.1). Classification (GTDB taxonomy): domain Bacteria; phylum Actinomycetota; class CADDZG01; order CADDZG01; family WHSQ01; genus CALMBW01. The sequence goes on along the minus strand of JBKHYB010000271.1, from coordinate 1,219 downwards.
ATGATCGAAGCGACGTATCCGGTCGACAACTACGTGGCATTCGCTTTCTGGACGGGCGGGGAGGGCGAACACCCGGGTCCCCGGATCATCGTTCATCCCGAGGGCCTGGAAGGAGCCTCGACCGACCGTGTTCGTTCGATCCTCACGCACGAGATCTTCCACGTCGTGGCACTGCCGTCATCGGGACCTTTCATCCCGCGCTGGATCGAGGAGGGATTCTCCCAGTACGTCCAGTACGACGGTTCGGCGGACGTGATCGCGGTCGCGGACGCGGTTTCGGATGGCGCCCTACCGGAGGACGTGGCGTTCTTCAGCGGCAGTCAGTCGGAGATCATCCACGCCTATCGGGAGAGCTTGTCGGCAACCCGTTATCTGGTTTCCCGCTGGGGCTGGGACCGTGCCCGGGAGCTCTATCTGCGACTCGGACGGAGAGGGATCGAACCCGGAACCGCCCGCTTCCATCTCGACAGAACGATGCGTTCGGTCCTTGGGGTTGGACTGGGACGCTTCGAGCGGCTGTGGGCAAGTAGCATCGGCGCATGAGTTCCTCTCTCACGGCAGACGGTTCTAAAGACGGTTTCGCGCTGGCGAAGCAAGCGCAGGCATCGGCTCCCATCATCTTGGTGGTGAACGGCAAACAACGGGATCTGTCGTACGTCCCGGAAGCGGGGGCCGAGGTCGAGATCGTCACGGCGACGGATGATCTCGGTCGTGAGGTGATCAGACACTCGACCGCTCACGTCATGGCCCAGGCAGTGCTCAGGCTCTATCCCGAGGCGCGCTATTCGATCGGACCGCCGATCGAAGACGGGTTCTATTACGACTTCGAGGTCGAAAAGCCTTTCACCCCGGACGACCTGGAGCGCATCGAAGACGAGATGCGAAAGATCGTCAAGGAGAACCAGCGCTTCGAGCGCGCCGAGGTGGAACGGGACGAGGCCCTTAGTCTGTTCTCGGACCAGCCCTACAAGGTGGAGATCATCGAAGGAGTGGCAGCCGACGCCGAGGGAGCGGAGCGCGAGGCCGGTTCCGGCGAGGTGATCTCCGTCTATCGCAATACGAGCGACGGTGAGGTTCGGTTCACCGACCTTTGCCGCGGCCCCCACGTGCCGGGCACCGGCCGGATCAAAGCTTTCAAACTCCTCAGGAGCGCCGGCGCCTACTGGCGAGGTGACGAGAAGCGCCCCATGCTTCAGCGGATCTACGGAACCGCGTGGGA
>JBKHYB010000270.1:0-2898 GCA_046565725.1 Actinomycetota bacterium | reverse complement strand
CGTCACCATCTTTGCCGAGGTCGTGAACGGAATAACGGCCTATTCGCTGCGCCCGGGCGAGAAGATCGGCCAGATCGACGTTCGCGAGGAGTCGCGCCCCCTGCCGGAGGTCGTTGCCGAAGCACTCGCCAGCCTTACCTCGATCGCCGGCAAGCTCGACAGTTCCGTGACCTCGGCTCGACAGAGCACGGACCGTCTCGACGCGCTGGGGGCTCGGTTGCGGCGGAGCCTCGTTCTCGCTCGATCGATCGCCGACGAGCTGAAAGAGCTCGACGAGAGCATGGGCCCTTCGACGGGGGGCGGGCCATGACCGATCAGAGGCTCCTGCGGATAGCGGGTCCGGTGGCGGCGATCGTTCTGACGGCGTGGGCGTTCGCTATCGGAGGTGGGCTGCCCGCTTCTCCAGGATCGCTGTTGTCCAGTGCGCGCTCTGCAGCGGACAACGTGACGATCGCGGCCGGGAACCTCCGACGGGCCGAACGAGACACGCGAGCCTTGATCGAGATCGCGGAGAACGTGCGGTCGCAGCTGGAGAGCAGTCAGCGGTTGCTGGAAACGCAGCTTGCGATCGAAGAGATGTCGCGCGGGAGCCTGCGTCGTTCCCAGCGGCTCAACGAACAGATCGAAGCGATGCATCGAGAGATCGTTCGGTTGGGGGAACGCCTCGGATCCATGTCGGACCTGGCCACCCGAACCGGGGGCCAGGCGGAGGCCTCAGCCACAGCGGCCCAACGACTCCAAGGAGCTCTTGACCGATTGAGGAAGCGGTTCGAGGAGCTGATCGATGAGTCTCGGGAGCTCAATCGCAAAGCGCGCGGGTACGAAGAGTTCAGGGACGGCCCGGGATGAAGCACCTGGTCGCTCCGTTGATCGCTGCGATGCTGCTTTCTCTATCGGGTTTCACCGACTCCTTGGAGCGCGCAACCAAGATCTCGAGGGAGATGGCGTCTCTAAGCGAAGAAGCCCCTGCGGAAACGGCGGCGGCAGCGCGGGGCGTCGGAGAATTGCCGGAGATCGCGGAGCTGACCCATCAGCAGGCGACCGCCCTTGCGGCCTTGGCCGACGCCCTGGACGTATCGGAACGACGGATCGAACAACTCGGCGGCACGCTGGACGAGCAGATCGATGGGATGGTCCGGCTGCGCGCCGACCTCAGGGGACTGAGCCCGGTGATCGCCTGCGTGCGGCAACGGCTCTCCTCACTCGTCGATGCGGCGGCACCGGTGCCGAACCGTCTAGGCGCGATGCAGGACACGATCGAAGGACTGAGCCGGGCGCAACAACGCTCGATCCGGCACATGCGGAGCATCAACCGAAAGCTGGCGGCACTCGGTGCGATCGCCACCGCGCAAGGCGTAGAGCTTCCGGAGATACCCACCGGAGGCGGCGAACTTCCGGAGGCGGAAGACGTCGTCGGCTCACCCTGCTGAAGCTCGATTTCCACGCGTCGAAATGGTCCTATAACAACCACATTTCGACGAAGAATACGGTCGTTATGCGACCGTATTCTGACGAAGAATATGGTTAGGCCTCGGCTAGGAGGGAGTTGAGGTCGAGGGCTTCGGTGGTCATCCCGAGTGAGCCGTCCGGGTGGCGGGGCCATTCCTCCTTGGGGCGGTCGCGGTAGAGCTCGATCCCGTTGCCGTCCGGATCGTGGAGGTATATCGCCTCGCTCACTCCGTGATCAGATGCTCCATCGATCGACCATCCGCTTTCGAGTACGCGCTTCAGTGCCCTCGCGAGCGAAGCTCGATCCGGATAGAGGATCGCGAAGTGGAAGAGTCCCGGCGCTCGTACGGGGGCCGGACCGGCTCCTTTGCTGTGCCACTGGTTCAAGCCCAGGTGATGGTGATAGCCGCCTGCCGACATGAAAACGGCATCGGACCCGTAACGTGTCTGGGTCTCGAAGCCGAGCACGCGCCGGTACCACTCTTCGGACCGGTCGACGTCGGACACCTTGAGGTGGACGTGGCCGATGACTGCTCGGGGATCTATCGCATCGTCCATGCCACCTTCAACGCCGAGCGAAGCTCCCGATTCCCCGTTTCCGCGGCATGAAATGGTCGATATTCGACCAGATACCGGCGAGGAATGTGGTTAGGGGATGCGGTAGGGCTTGGTGGTGGTTAGGTAGTCCGGGTATTCGGTCCGGGCGGCGAGGTGGACGTGGCTGTCGGCGTCGCCTTCCTCGAGGGCCCCGGAGATCTTGGTTCCCTTCTTGGCGTCGATCTGCTCCAGGGGAACCAGCATCGAGATGTAGCCATCGGCGAAGTTGTAGGTCCCCTCGATCTCGGCGATCTGGCGGTAGGAGTCGTCGAGGATCTCGAACAGCAGGAAGCCGGGCTGGGCTCCGTCAACGTAGGCCTCGGCCAGGAACGAGCGCTTCCCCGTGGTGAACAGCCACTCGATGCCGGGCAGGACCGGGTAACCGCCGGTTCCCGGCGTCATGCCCTCGACGCCGATGCGGATCTCGAGGTCGTCGCCGTTACGACCGGCCTCCACATATGTGAGGTCGAGCGCCGCGGGGGCGTCGCCGGCGGGGTCCTCCCCCAGCCGCTTGAGCTTCACGCCGGCACCTGCTTGCACCGGGACCGCAAGGATCGAGACGAGCGCGATGAGAAGAAGCTTCTTCATGCCTAACGACTTCTGGACAGGAGCGCTCAGTCCTGCTTCTGGAACGAGATCGGCTCGGGGACCCAGCGCGCGTCGGTCTCCAGCAGCCCGTAGGACTCGGAGTCGAGGAAACCGTCACGGCCCATGGCCGAATCCCGCAGGTAGCCCTCCTTGCGGAACCCGATCTTCTCGGCGATGCGGTGACTGGCATGGTTCCCCGGCGATGCGTAGAGCTCGATCCGATGCAGACCGAGGATCTCGAAGCCGAAGTGGACCGCGGCCCCC
>JBKHYB010000269.1:0-2905 GCA_046565725.1 Actinomycetota bacterium | reverse complement strand
GACAGATCTACACGATGGGAAGGCGCTGCGAGCTCTTCGAGGGGCAACCACCGCTCGCTCCGACGATGCCGCCGAGATCGCGGTGGTGACCCAAGAACTCCTCGCCGAGATGTTCGAGCGCAATTCGATCTCGAGGTCCGAGGTCGTCTCGATCATCTTCACCGCCACCCCAGATCTGACCGCCGAATTCCCGGCGGCCGCAGCCCGGTCGGCGGGGATCTCCGACGTGCCGCTCCTCTGCGCCCAGGAGATGGCGGTGCCGGGGGCGGTGGAGCGTTGCATCCGGGTGCTCATGCACCTGTACACCGCTGCGGCCCCGGAGACCCTCAAGCACGTCTACCTCCGCGATGCTCGTCAGCTTCGGACGGATCTGCCGGAATGAACCCTCAAGTGAAGCTTTAGGTTGGCGGTATGAACGTGAGCGTTGTCGGGACCGGCCTGATCGGAGGCTCCGTGGGTCTAGCGGCCCGACGGGCAGGCCACCGCGTGACCGGGTTCGACCGCGACCCTGCCAGCACGGACGGGGCGATCCGCTCCGGGGCTATCGACCGCGCCTGCGTCTCGCTCGCCGAGGCCTGCTCGGGAGCCGACCTGGTGGTCCTGTGTGCTCCGGTAGGGGCCGTCGTCTCCCTTCTGGACGACCCCGCTCTGCAACGGGTGACCGGGGTGGTGACCGACGTCTCCAGCACCAAGGCCGACATCGTGGCGGCCGGCTCCAGTCGTATCGGGGCTCGGTTCGTGGGCGGCCACCCGATGGCCGGTTCGGAGAGGCACGGTATCGAGGCGGCGGACGGACGCCTTTTCGAAGACGCCTGGTGGATATTGACCCCTACCCACGCCACCGACCCCGTCGCCTACAAGGTCGTGTCCGAGTTCGTCTCCGGCCTGGGAGCCAAGCCCGTGGCGATCGAGCCGGACGCGCACGACGAGTTGCTGGCTCGCCTCTCCCACCTGCCCCAGCTCGTCGCAGCGGCAGTCGTAGCCGTGGCGGCCGGCTCGGGATCGAGCCGCTCGCTGCTCGGGCTCGCCGCGGGGGGGTTCCGAGACGTAACCCGCATCGCCGCCAGCCAACCGGAGATGTGGATCGACATCCTGGCCACTAACCGTCGATCGATACTTGAGGCTTTAACGGACCTCCAGGGCGAGCTCGATGGGCTGCGGGAAGCTCTCGAGACATCGCACTGGGATGGGCTGCGCACTCGGCTCGAGACTGCCCGGAAGACGAGGCTGGAAGCGTTCGCCAAGCCCGACGTCCCGGCCGACAGCGTTCTGCTGTCGCTGCTGGTCCCGGACCGCCCGGGGGTACTGGCCGAGGTCACCACCGCGGCGGGCGAGCTGGGGGCCAATATCGAAGACATCCAGATCTTCCATTCGACGGAGGGGGGCCGCGGCCGATTGGAGCTCGTGGTCGCAGGCGTGGGACCCGCTCAGCGACTGGAGGACAGGCTCACGTCCCTGGGCTACCACGTGGACCGGGGGGTGCCGGGATGATGCGTCACTATGTCGACAAGGAGTCTTATAGACATGGCGCTTAGTGGACGGCCGCTGCGAGGCACCCTGAAGCTTCCGGGGGACAAGTCGATCGCGCACCGCGCCCTGATGCTGGCGGCCCTCGCCGGGGGGACCAGCACCCTGGAAGGCTTGGGTGGGGGCGGAGACGTTTCGGCGACCGCCTCCTGCCTGGAGCGGCTCGGCGTCCGGGTGGACCGCGGCGAGGTGTGGTCCGTGGTGGCCGGTGGTCTGAGCGAGGCGACCGACGTCCTGGACGTGGGGAACTCCGGTACGTCGATCCGGTGCTTGACCGGGCTGTGTGCCGGCCTGGAGGGGTGCCTCTCCGTGCTGACCGGGGACGCGTCGGTTCGCTCCCGGCCCATGCTGCGGGTGGTCGCCCCCCTCAGGGAGATGGGGGCTTCGATCGCCGGCGCCCGCCACGGGGACCGGGCGCCACTGGCGGTCACCGGGAGAAGGCTCCGGGGCATCACGCGGGAGCTCGACATCGCCAGCGCCCAGATCAAGACGGCACTGCTGCTGGCGGGGCTCCTTGCCGAGGGACGTACCGAGATCGTCTCGCCGGGGCCCAGCCGGGACCACACCGAGCGGATGCTGTCGCATCTGGGCGCTCCGGTCGCCGTCGACGGCGCCACGGTGGCGATCGAGGGTGGGTGGCGTCCGGAACCGTTCCAAGCAGAGATCCCCGGGGACATCTCTTCGGCGATGTTCCTGGTCGTGGCCGCCATCATCACCCCCGGCTCCGAACTGTCGATGGAAGGTTTAGGGTTGAACCCCACCCGGACCGGGGCGCTGGAGGTTCTTGCCCAGATGGGGGCCGACGTGTCGTGGCACATCGAAGGCGAGCGCTTGGGCGAACCCGTTGGGACGGTGACGGCACGGCACAGCCCGGAGCTCAGGGCTACCGAGATAGCAGGCTCGGCGCTCATCCCCAGGCTCATCGACGAGATCCCCATCCTCGCGATCGCGGCTGCTTACGCGCGGGGCACGACCACCATCCGGGACGCAGAGGAGTTGAGGGTCAAGGAGTCGGACCGCGTGGCAACCGTGGCCGACGGGCTTTCGGTGATGGGCGTTCCCGTGCGGCCGACCGCGGACGGACTCGTGATCGAGGGTGGGGGACCCCTTTCCGGCGGAACCGTACGCTCGCGGGGCGATCATCGGATAGCGCTGGCTTTCGCGGTGGCGGGGCTCGGGGCGAAGGATAAAGTCACGGTCGAGGGATGGAACTGCGTGGATACTTCCTTTCCCGAGTTCCTGGAACTGTTGGGTCAGGCACGCAGCGGCAAAGCGAGGAGAGGGTGACCGTAGTCGCCATAGATGGACCGGCCGGGGCCGGCAAATCGACGGTTGCCCGTCGTGCTGCCGAAGAACTCGGTTTCACCTACGTAGATAC
>JBKHYB010000268.1:1771-2916 GCA_046565725.1 Actinomycetota bacterium | reverse complement strand
CCATGATTGCCGACGAGGAACTAGCCGTGGCGGCTTGACAGATATAGAAGGTCGCCAAGAACATCCCCCATAGGGGGGCCAATTCTTGTTAGGAAACTTCTAGGGCGGACATCATGGCGTGGAACTTGATGCGGGTCTCTTCGAGCTCGGCCTCCGGTTCGGAGGCCGAGACGATGCCTGCCCCGGAGAAGAGGCGGCCGCGGGTGCCGTCGATCTCGGCGCAGCGAAGCGCTATCCCCCACTCGCCGTCACCGGCCTGGTCTATCCAGCCCACGGGGCCGGCGTAGCGGCCCCGGTCGAGGCCTTCAACCGAACGGATCGTCTCGAGGGCCAGGTCGGTCGGGGTGCCGCAGACCGCAGCGGTGGGATGGAGGGCCGCGACGATGTCGAGCACCGAGACCGAGGGGTCCACGGCTGCCTCGACCGACGTCGCGATGTGTTGGACGTTGGCCAGCTTCAGCAGGTGCGGCTCGCCGACCCTCAGTCCTTCCGTGATGCCACCGAGTACGTCGACGACGGACGCCACCGCAGGAGCGTGCTCGTCGAGATCCTTGGCCGATCCCAGCAGGGCCTTACCGATCGCCTCGTCTTGTTCGGGATCGGTGGCGCGCGGCGCCGTTCCCGCCAGGACCAGCGAATGCACCCTGTCCCCCCTCTTGCCGACGAGTAGCTCCGGGGTCGCCCCCAGGAACCCGTCCACCGCGAAGGTGTAGCACTCGGGGAAGCGCTGTTGCAGTCGGTGCAGGATCGTTGGAACGTGGAACGGGGTCTTCGACCAGATGTGGATGTCCCGAGCCAGCACTACCTTGTCGAGTGAGGTCCCTTGGATCGTCTTAACGACCCCGGCCACCGCGTCGAGCCAGTCGAGTTCCGACACCGACGAACCCGCGTAGCGCACCTCGAAGTTCGCATCGAGTTCCGCGCCCCCGTCCTCCCAAGAAGATCCACCGGGTGCGATCACCTGACGGGAACCTCCGCGCTGTTCGATAGTGACGGAGGGAATGACGAGTACAGATCCGGGGATCTGGTCGTCGAAAGTGAAGGACCCGAAGGCGACCACGCGCTCCGAGCCGATCGCCGCGGACGCTTCTTTCAGTTCGGCGGCAGCGTCAGCGAAGCGCTGCGGTCCGGTCCCCGGCTCGATC
>JBKHYB010000268.1:0-1762 GCA_046565725.1 Actinomycetota bacterium | reverse complement strand
CTTTCAGTTCGGCGGCAGCGTCAGCGAAGCGCTGCGGTCCGGTCCCCGGCTCGATCCGAAGGTGCTCTCCCCAACCGCAGAAGCCCTCTCCTCCGTGGCTCCAGAAGAAACCCTTGGGGTCGCGCATCAGAGCCGCGAGGGGCACGTTCACGACGCCCTCGTTGCCGTTATCAGCTGCGCGGCCCCCAGACCCAGAGACATCACCGCGACGTCCTGGAAGCCGGCCGTCCTCAGCATCTCTTTGAGCTGGGCCGAGGGCGGCAGGTAGGCGGTCGATTCCGGCAGATACCTGTACGCATCCCGGTCGGACAGCAGGCCGCCGATCATCGGGACGATGCGGTTGAAGTAGATACGGTGGCCGAAGCGCAGTGTCTTGGAGTTCGGCTGAGCGACCTCGAGGATCGCTACCCGACCCCCGGGACCGATGATGCGAGCGAACTCGGCGAACAGAGCGTCGATCGCCACGACGTTGCGCAGGGCGAACCCACAGGTGATCCCGTTCACGCTGCGGTCTCCCAGCGGCATCCGCATGCCGTCGGCCTGGATCAACGGAGCGTCGGTGCGAGCACTGGCGAGCATGCCGAAGGACAGATCGAAGCCGAGCGCCAGCGCGCCGGTCTTCTCGATCTCCCGACAGAAGTCACCCGTACCGCAAGCGATGTCCGCGACGACGTCTCCCGGACCTATGCGCAACGAGCTCACCGCCTTGCGCCGCCAACCGACATCCAAGCCGAAGGTCATCACCCGATTGACGAGGTCATACCGGGGAGCGATGCGATCGAACATCGTGCGCACCGCCGTTTCCTTGTCCTTACCGGAAGGAAGCGTCATCGCGCCCTGCCCGATTCGGCCTTCACGGCCTCGATCTCGCTGGCGCTGCCTTCGGCCTCGATCCGGGCGCGGGCCTCGGCCAGCAGCACCCGCTGGAAGTGGTGGCCGACGAGAGTGGTGGTGGCCGGAAGCATCTTGCGGAACGCCGCGACGAGATCGTCTGCCGCCTCCTCGTCGGAAGCCGCCTTCGCGCGGATCGGATCGCGCACGAAACGCAGGAACATCTCGACCGCCCGTTGGGCGATACCCCGCATCGCCTCGTCGTGCTCCCGGGCCAGGGCCAAGAGTTCCGACAAGGGCAGACCGGTTTCGAGGAGGGACAGACCGGAGGCCACGACCTGAACGTCGTCGGGGGTGTACATGGGCCGCCCGTCCACGATCGTCGCCACCAGCAAGCCCTCGCGCTCGATCGCCTCGAGCAACGCCGGGGTCACGCCGGCCCGTTCCGCCACCTGCTCCAGGGTGAGGAGCTCGCCGTCGTCGTTCGGCTGTCCGAGGACGGCCGCGACCAGGGCCCGGTCGGTCTCGTCGATCCCTCCATCGAGCAGCGCTCGGATCGATCCCAGCGTGAACCCCTTCTCTTTGAGTTCGCGGATGCGTCGCAGCCGATCGAGGTGGTCGTCGGAGTACCAAGCGACCCGGCCCTCACGGGCCGGTTGCGGCAATAGCCCTTTGGATTGGTAGAAGCGGACGGTGTCCACGCTGACACCGGCCCGCGCCGCGAGTGAATCGACCCGATACCTCATGAGTAACCACTCTAAGGGTTATCGCTCGAAAGGGCTTTCTCCCGGGACGAGGCCACCCAGTCCAGCAGATCGGGCAGCTCCAGGTAGTTGACGATCCGCTCCTTTGGGATGCCCGCCTTGGCCGCCGCCGCCAGAGACAGGACCACGTTGTCGAGCTCGCGTATCGAGTGAGCATCGGTGCCTAT
>JBKHYB010000267.1:0-2928 GCA_046565725.1 Actinomycetota bacterium | reverse complement strand
CCCCTCCGGATAGGTCGGGAAGGGACGATCGAGAACGATCCCCATGAGTTCCCAGTGGCCCGTGGTCGTGTCCTTGCCTGCGGACGTTTCCGTCAGGCGACCCGTAGCCGCCCCGGGTGCCTCGGGCACGCCCACGCCGGCGATATCGGCGACCCTGCCTAGTCCGAGGGCCTCGAGGTTGGGGACGTCGAGGCCCCCCACCGCCTCCGCTACATGCTGAAGGGTCGCGCTTCCCAGGTCGCCGTAATCGGCCGCATCGGGAGCGTCGCCCACACCGACGGAGTCCAGAACGACAACGGTGACGCGCTGGAAGATGGGCAACGGGTGGCTAGCCTTGCTGCTTGCAGGAAACGCAGAGGGTGGCTGTCGGGATGGCTTCCAGTCGCTCGATCGGGATCTCGTTGCCGCACCGCTCGCACTTGCCGCAGGTCCCGTCGTCCATCTTCTCGAGCGCCTTCAGTACGTCTTTGCGGTGGTTCCGCAGCTGCTCGGCCAGCGCCAGCAGCTCGGATCGCTCGGTCGTCGCCGCCGCCGAGTCGGCGAAGCCCTCGTCGACCTCCACGTGGAGTCCGCCTTCCGCGGCGATGCCGTGTTCGTCCAGCTGCTTCTCAACCGAAGCGAGCTCGGTCTCCAGAGCCTCCCTGATGCCCTCGTACCTCGTGTCCGTCATACGTCCCCCTCTTCGTTTCCGGTCCGGCGGGCGTCGGTTAGGCCCGAGCCCTCGGGTGAGCGGATAGGTAGACCTCACGCAGGTGCTGGTCGCTGACCAGCGTGTAAACCTGCGTGGTAGAGAGACTGGCGTGCCCAAGCAACTCCTGAACCACCCTGATGTCCGCCCCAGCATCAAGCATATGCGTGGCGAACGAGTGTCTCAGGGTGTGAGGCGACACCTTGTCCCCTACCCCCGCATCCCGAGCGTACCGCTTCAGTATCTTCCAACATCCCTGGCGGCTCAGACGGCCACCCCGGGCATTAAGGAACATAGCGCCTCCCGAGGAGGTTGCCCGGCTCTTGGCCGCCAGCGCAGGCCTCACCGTCGTCAGGTAGCGACCGAGGGCGGCTCTGGCCTGCTTACCGACGGGCACGACCCTGCTCTTGGCCCCCTTGCCGGACCTCACCAGTACGGACCCACCGTCGAGGTCCGCGTCGTCCACGTCAAGCCCGACCAGCTCCGAGATCCGTAGCCCGGCACCGTAGAGCATCTCCAAGATCGCTCGATCGCGGACGCCCAAGGGGTCCCCTCCGGGAGACTCGATGATCGCAACCACATCTTCGATGGGGATCGCTTTGGGCAACATCCGTTTCTGTTTCGGGGTTCCCACCTTCACCGTCGGGTCGGCCGCGATGACTTCTTCCCTGACCAGGAAGCGATAAAGGGAGCGAACCGACACCATGATCCGGGCGACGGATGAATCCTCGAACGGCTTCGAAGCCGGCGGCTTACCGTCCCGCAACCGCTCCAGGAAGTCGGTCAGGTCGCTGGTGTCCGGAGCGGCCGAGTCGGTGGAGGTCTCAGTACAGAACCGGGACCATAAGGCGAGGTCGCGCCGGTAAGAGTCCACGGTGTTGTCCGCCAGTCCCTTTTCGAACCGGATATAGGCGATGAAGTCGTCGATCCACCCTTCGAGCCGAGGGTCTCGACCTCGCTCGGTGGTAGCGCTCACCGGCATAGTGGATCAGAGGAGTTCTGCGAGCGGCGTGAACCCCAACCCATGAGCGTCCGACACGGGCTCGTACACACAGTGGCCTTGATACGTATTGACCCCAAGTGCCAGTCCTGGGTCCTGCCGAGCGGCTTCCTCGACCCCCAGGGAGGCCAGGGCCACCACGTAAGGCAGGGTCGCGTTCGTCAGAGCGTAGGTAGACGTGTGCGGCACGGCACCCGGCATGTTGCCGACACAGTAGTGAACGACGTCATCGACAACGTAGGTCGGGTCCGAGTGAGTGGTCATCTTCGAGGTTTCGAAGCATCCACCCTGGTCGATAGAGATATCGACGATGACCGACCCCGGCTGCATCTGAGCCACGACCTCACGGGAGACGATCTTCGGCGCCTTTGCGCCGGGCACGAGGACCGCCCCGATCACGAGATCCGCCGAGGTAACCACCTCGTGAACCGTCAATCGGTTCGACATCAGCGTCTGGATCTTGCCTTGATGGATGCGGTCGATATCTCTGAGCTTGTTGATGTTCTTGTCCAGGACGATGACCTCGGCCTCCATCCCCTGAGCGATCCAGGCCGCATTCATCCCGGACATACCTGCCCCGATAACGACGACCTGAGCGGGACGAACCCCCGAGACGCCGCCCATGAGGATGCCTCGCCCGCCGTGCCCTCGCTCGAGGAGGTTGGCTCCCACATGGGGCGCCATACGGCCGGCGACCTCGCTCATCGGCGCCAGCAGCGGGAGCGACCGATCAGGTAATTCGATCGTCTCGTACGCGACCCCGGTGGTCTTGGAGTCGAGCAGGGCCCGGGTGACCGGCTCGGATGCCGCAAGGTGCAGGTAAGTGAAGAGGACGAGTCCCTCGCGGAGCCTGTGGAACTCCTCCGGGATCGGCTCTTTGACCTTCAGCACCATGTCCGCGTCGGCGAACACCGTGTCCGCATCCGGCACGATCTTCGCCCCCGCTCGTTCGAAATCCGTATCGGGGATGCTGGAGCCGCGCCCAGCCCCCTGCTCGATCAGGACGTCGTTGCCGTGGGCAACCAGCTCGTGAACACCCGCAGGCGTTATGGCGACCCGGTATTCGTGATCTTTGAGTTCCTTCGGTATGCCGACCCTCATCCGCCGGATACTACCCGGGCCCTAGAACCGAGACTCGGAGAGTTCCTCCGAGCGCTCCGCAGACGGGTTCGATCGGGGGTTGTCCAAGGCGGCGCCGACGAAGTCCCGGAACAACGGATGGGGCCTGTCGGGACGGCTC
>JBKHYB010000266.1:0-2936 GCA_046565725.1 Actinomycetota bacterium | reverse complement strand
TCGCCAAGCGCCGCTACGGCTACTACGTGCTCCCCTTCCTCGACGGTGAGGAGATCGCGGCTCTCATCGACCCCAAGATGGACAGGGCGACCTCTGTGCTATCGATCGAGCGTCTCCATGCTCTCAACGGCACTTCGGGTGACCGGTTGAAACGGGTGAAAGAAGCCATCGAGGACCTCGGAGAGTGGCTAGGGGCGACCGACATCCGGATCCCGAGGCCGACGAAGATCTAGGGAGAACGACGTCACACCTAGGCCGAGAACCTCGGATGCTGCACGTTGGGGATGTCTGTCGTCGGCTGGCGAAAGCCCAGCTTCTCGTCGAGCGCTTTCAAGGCAGCAGCGCGCTTCTCGGACGTCTTGATCGCGTTCCGGGCATTGTCGATGCTCCCGGTAGTTATCGCTTCATCGAGGACTCCGATCACCTCGATGAAAGGAGAGACCAGTCTCTTCGGATCCATGCCCACCCTCTCGGATCTCTCGCTTAGGGAACGACTTCGTTTGCCCACTCTAGGGACCAAAGGTTTCCTGTAAAGACCTGTGCCGTAAACATCGCGTTACCTTCTCGTTACGTTTCCGTTCTCTACGTCTAACCAACGTTGCAGACGTAGCATCGCGGCGATACCGAGCGCCGGCCCTATGGCAAGTAACGAAACGCCCACCGCCAGGTCCAGAGATCCTCGAACACGGGGATCAACCAGATCGTAGCCACGGTCAGGGTGAATCCGACGGCGAGTTGCAGCGTCACCGCCGTGCCCACGTAGGACTGATGCGACACCTCCGTCACGAGAGCACTGAACTGCCCCGAATCGGCCACGACCGAGAAGCCCCATACGAGCGCGACGATCAACACGAGCCAGGATGGTGAGTCCAGCAACAGACCGATGCCCAACGCGCAGGACCCGGAAACCAACATCATGAGGCCGGCGGCCCGCGGACGACCGAGCCGGTCGCCGATGACTCCACCTACGTAACATCCCAGAGCTCCGACCCCGATCGTGGCGAAAGTTGCAAGGGCGGCAGCCGAACCGTCGGTTCCGTAGACGGCACGGAAGAACACCACCATCCATGCCCACATCGCATAGAGCTCCCACATGTGTCCGAAGTACCCGAGCGAGGCCAACAGCACTCCTCGATTGCTGAACACCCGACCGATCATGCGGGGATCGAAGATCCCGCGCGGGAACGGGAACGGACCCTCGACGACGGTCAGTGCTATCAGGCCACCGAGGCCGGTCAAGATCGACGTCACCATCACGACCCGTTCCCAGTCCAACCCCCCCGTCGCATTGACGAGATGAGGCATCGCAGAACCGAGTGTCAACGCGCCGATGAGGATGCCGATCGCGGTCCCCCGCTGCTCCCGGAACCACGTGGCGATCAGCTTCAGCGCGGGCGGGTACACCCCCGCCAGGAACGCTCCGGTCAGCGCGTGCAAGGCGATCGCAGGCCCTGCCGATCCCGCAAACAACAAACCCACGTTGGCCGCTGCGGCCCCCAGAGCCCCCACGAAGATCAACCTATGAGGCGCGATCACATCGGCCAGGTTGAACGTGCTCGACAACAGCGCCCCGCCGACGAATCCGAGCTGGACCGCGATCGTGAGCCAGGCAGCCGCGGTGTCGCCGATGTTCCACTGCTCCCGCAACTGCGGGATCACGGCAGACGCCGAGAACCAGGTGGTCATCGACAGAACGAGAGCGACGGCGAGTCTCCACAGAGCGAACCAGCGGCCCACCTGCTCGGAGGCTTGCACGGGGTTTACTTCGGTAGCCCGGTGATCCGGATACCAGCGCGATCGGTCTTGTAGCGATGATTGATCCCGATCAACAAGGCGGTGATCGGTTCGACGATCCGGGCATTATCCAAGGGCCCGGCGTCGACGAAACGCAGGTCCGGTATCGCTTCCACCAGTTCCTTGATCTTCTCCTTGCCCTTCTTCGCTCCGCAGACCAGAACGTCGCCTTCCATCGGCGAATCGACCTCGTTGAGAGCCACCGCAGCGAGGCTGTGGAACCCGGCGCACATCACCGTTCCCTTGGGAAGGAAGGCCTGGGCTTGCTGAGCGGCGGAACCCTCCCAGACTCCGAGGGTGTGGCTCGCCTTCGCTCCAACGTTCGCTGCTACGGGCACGGTGCAATCGCACACGATCTTCTCCGGCGTTATCGACTCGGCGATGCTCTTGTAGATCGGTGCCTGGCCCGAGAAGGGAACGGTCACGACCACGACGTCGGCTGCTGCAGCGGCCTCTGCGTTGGCGAGACCGGTGATGTCCCCACCCGGGACCAGTTCCAGCATCTCTGCAGCGGCCTTCTCGGCCTTGGAAGCCTCACGCGATCCGATGACGATCGGATATCCCGCCCGGGCCCATCTGAGGGCAAGACCGTGCCCTTCCTCGCCGGTACCTCCTATGACCGCGATCTTCACGAGAACCTCACCGTCGGTTCGTACTCGCCGAATACCTCTCGCAGGACGTCCGAGACCTCACCCAGAGTGGCGTAAGCGGCCAACGCCTCCTTCATCGGATAGAGCAGGTTCTCGCTACCCGTCGCCGCATCTCTGAGAGCGGCCAGTGCTTTGTCCACCGCGCCCTGATCTCGCCCGGCGCGGACCTCTTGCAGGCGCTTCACCTGGTTGCGTTCGAGTTCCGGATCGAGACTCATCAGTTCGACCGGGTCCTCGGCGTCGGCCACGAAGCGGTTCACTCCCACGACTACACGCTCCCCGGACTCGACGCCCTGGTTGATGCGGTAAGCGGAGTCTTCGATCTGCTGCTTGACCCATCCCGAATCGACCGCTTCCACCGCGCCGCCCATCTCGTCCACGCGTTGCAGCAGTTCGGTGGCCTTCGCTTCCAGCTCGTCCGTCAGCGCTTCGATGAAGTAGGACCCGGCCAACGGATCGGCGGTGTCGGCCACACCTGCTTCGAACCCGATC
>JBKHYB010000265.1:0-2999 GCA_046565725.1 Actinomycetota bacterium | reverse complement strand
CACTGGGCGGCCGCCTCCCGACAGGGCGAGTCCTCGTCCGGCAACGTCTCCCTGTTCTACGAGGGCAAGACGTTCCGTGCCTTCGCCGGCGGCAACGGACGGGATGAAGACACATTCGAACTCCAGCCCCTTCGCCGCGTGAACCGTCATCAGCTTGACCGAATCCTGTTCCGCCGGAGGGCTGGTTTCGAGGGTTTCCTCCGCCTGATCGGCTGCGTCGAGGTAGTCGATGAAGGCACGCAGCGTTGCGTCTCCCTCGACGGGCGAGAAACCGGCAACCTGATCCAGGAAGTTCGAGATGTTCTGCAACGCACCCGGGGCAGAGCGGGAGTTGGAGGACCTCAGGGCATCGGTTACCCCGGAGCGCCGGATCACTTCCTGCACGAGATCCAGCAACGAAGCGTTGGCCTTCTTGCGCAACGATCCCAGCAGCGCAGCGAAAGCCCTGAGGCGCTTCTTGGCCTCGGTCCCCAGATGCTCGATCTCGTCGAGGTGGTTCAGCGCTTCCGCCAGCGAGTAGCCGACGTCGCCAGGTTCCTGGTCGCGCGCGGCCTCGACGTCACCGCCGGCGAGTTTCAGCCGGTACTCCCAGTTCTGAGACGTGGCCCAGCGCGCCAGCAGAGACAGATCTCGGTAGTGGATGCGCCAGCGCGGCCCCAGAAGTATCCGGGCCAACCACCGGTTAGCGGCCGGCCGCGACTCGATCGCACGTAACCACGACACGATCTCCATCACCTCGGGCGTCTTCAGCAGACCACCCAGACCGATCACCTCGACGGGGATCTCCTTCTCGCCCAGCGCCTGGAGGACCGCGTCCATCGTCGCCTTGCGGCGCACGAGGATCGCTATGTCGCGCCAGGCCACGGGGTCCCGGTCGTCGGCCATCTGGTGGCCGTGAAGGCTCTCGCACTGAGAGGCGATCCAACGAGCTTCGGTCATCTCGTCCGAGAACAGACCGAGGGAGACCTCCCCATCGTGGTTCCACGGCTGGGCCGATAGCGGAAGACCCGGTCGGCGAGAGGGGTCGATCTTCTCGACCACCTTGTTCGCTACCTCGAGGATCTTGGACCCCGATCGGAAGTTCTGGGACAGAGAGACCGGCTCGTAGCGCTTCCCGTCGGATCTCGGGAAGTCATCCGGGAATCCGATCAGGTTGTACATGGTTGCTCCGCGCCAGGCGAAGATCGCCTGTCTCGCATCCCCGACCGCAGTGACGGCTCCGTTGTCCCCCACCAGCGCCTGGAGCATCTTGCGCTGGGCGACGTTGGTGTCCTGATACTCGTCGAGAAGGATGAACGGGAAACGCTGGCGGTACAGATCGCGTACCTCCGGGAAGGTATCGAGGATCTCGAACGCTTTCGCGATCTGGTCTCCGAAATCGATCCTCGAGGACCGCTTCTTCGCTCGGACGTAAGCATCGACCGCCCGCACGAGTTCCTTGCGTTCCATCGCGGTGGTGATCATCTTCTCGTCCAAGCCCCGCATCGATAGAACGTGGTCGGCTGCTGCGTCGATCGCATCCAGGGGAACCATGTGGTCCGAGATCGAGGAGGCAAGGGACAGAGCTTGCCCGACGACGTAGGAGGACCGGATCTGCAGGACCTCGAAGGCCGGCAGATCGTCCAAACACGACATCAGCAACTGCCACCTCTGAGCTTCCGACAACAGACCCGTTTCCGGTTCGATACCGACCAGCAATCCGTGGTCGCGGACCACACCTGCGGCAAAGGCGTTGTAGGTCTGGACGGTCACTTCCTCGCCCGAGGAGTCGTGCAGTTCGGCCAGCGCCAGGCCGATGCGTTCTTGCAGCTCGTCGGCAGCTTTGTTGGTGAAGGTGAGACCGAGGATCTGGCCCGGCGTCAAACCCTGCGTCTCGAGAGCCCACGCGATCCGGGCCGCCATCACCGCGGTCTTGCCCGACCCCGCTCCGGCGATCAGATAGATCGGTTCGAGGGGATGGGAGATCGCCGCCCATTGCTCGTCGGTGGGGACGCGGCCCTTGAGGGCCGCGCGCACCGCCGCAGAAGCACGCACGTCGCTCATGAGGACAGCTCCTTACCTTCGGTCCACAGCGGGCACAGAGGCTTGAACTTGCAGAAGTAACAGTCGGCTTCGGGGTTTGGCCGGAAGTCCTCCGCGAGGACCCCCTCCATCAACCCCGGCAAACGCTGGATCGCTTCGGCAGCCTCCTCCGGACTCTGCCAACGCGTCGCTATCTCCCCTTTGCTCAGCGGAGCGGCCGGATAGACGAGTTGCATACTCCCGGGTTGACCGAGGGCCGCGAGTTCGGGATCGCTCGTTGCGGCCAAGTGATAGATGGCCAACTGCAACGATCTCTTCGCTTCGGTGAAGAACACCGGGTTGCGCGAGGTCTTGTAATCGGTGATGACGAGCTTCCCGTCCCTGCGCACGTCCACCCGGTCGATCCGCCCGGTGATCCGGTGCCCTTCCAACTCCACCCGGAAGGAAACCTCGGCCGCCGCTGCCCCACCCGGGTTCAGGTACTTCGTGTAGCGCTCGAGGATGAGCTCACCGTCCTTGCGGAACTGACGCGCTATCGCACGGTTCGGGAAGACGGAGTCATCGAACAGCTCTTCGTAGCGAGCGCGTAGGCCATCCCAGTTCTTGATCGCCCCGGTCTCGATCTCTTCGAAGATCTTGTGTATCCACGAACCGAACGCCATGTTGTGTGAACTCTCGGGATCGAGCCCGAGTACGACCTGGTACAGGTACTGAAGCCCACAGTTGTCGTAGGTAGAGATCCGGGAGTAACTGGTGCGCAGCTTGTTGATCGGCAGATCGTCGTCCTTGTCTGCCTGCTGGGCGCGGATGGGCACCTCGCCCTCGGTCCAATCCCAGCGCCACCACCACTGCGAGGGTTGAGCCGCCTCGCAGCCGGGGTCGAGTTCGCAGATCTCCGATAACGCCACCAACGCGGCGACGCGCTCGGACGGCGGAGCCTTCGGATCGGACAGCACCCGGCGGTGGCGAGCCGCGGC
>JBKHYB010000264.1:0-3006 GCA_046565725.1 Actinomycetota bacterium | reverse complement strand
CGGTGTCCTTACCGGTGTCGTCGTCATCATCGTCCCCTAGGGAGAGTTCTTCGCCGTCGTCCGAACCCTCGCGCGCTATCTCGTTGTCGGCCCGCTCGTCGCCTTCGAGCGCCATGGCCGGGCGTGCGGCTCCCAGAACGATCACCATCGCCGACGCCAGCAATAGAAGGAAGGCAGCTATCAGCCGTCCACCATCGGCCTCATGAGGGGCAGTTGTTACGGAGAACTGTGCCGCCGCTGCACTTCTGTGGGTCCCGACTCTCATAACGAACCTCCACCAGCTCCGGGGGGACTCCCCATCACGGTCTGTGCCTAACTGACGACGGAGAGATTCCCCTTCCGGTCCCCTTCAAACCGGGCAAAGAGAGCCAAACCCCGATCTTTTCGAGAACGTTTCATACCGATTCCACGGTCCGGCCCTTTCGGGGACAACCGGGCGGCCTAGCGTGCGAGATCCGATGCGTGTGAGAACGGGACTCATCCAAGAGCTAGCTCGTGCGGACGGAGACCTCTGGACGGAGTGGATGGCCGCTCTCCATGCCCTCCCCGGCAACCCCTTTGGGGTACGTGTCGTGGATGGAGGGGAGGTAAGGCTCCTTCACGTACACGGGGTTCCCAAGCCCTACTACAACCGCATCCTCGGCTTGGCGGAGGAGCACCACTATCTCGTGGACGATGCTCTGGCCTTCTTCTCCGAGCGCAGGACGCCTTGCCGGATCGACCTATCACCCGCTTCGAGTGGGCCGCGGCTGCTGGAGTCGCTCAATAACCATGGCCTCCGCCCGGTCGAGTTCCAGTCGAATCTCTACGCAGATCCAGCTTCACTCCGGATGCCGCACCTGCCCCCAGGGGTAAGCGTGCGCGAGGTTCGCCCCGACGAACTCGGATTCTTCTGCGGCTTGTTCGAGCGGGCCTACTACGGGCATCGCGCCCCTCGGGTCTTGGCACGATTCCGAGCTGCCTCGATCAGGGCGAGGGCCACCCGTCCCGGATGGCGCTTCTATCTGGCCTTCGTCGATGGGGTGCCGGCGGGAGGGGGAACGCTGTATCTCCGGGATGGCGTCGCAACGTTGGCCGGAGGAGCAACCATCTACACCATGCGAGGCAGAGGTTGTCAGAAGGCATTGCTGCTGCGCCGGATGCTCGATGCCGAGACGCTCGGCGCTCGGCTGGTGGTGAGTCGCTGTGTGGCGGGTTCGGTGAGCCAGCACAACATGCAGAAACTCGGCCTGCGGCTGGCTTATACGAAGGCCGTCTGGCAGCATCCCGATGCCTGAGGGGGCCGAACCGGGACCCGCCGGGTGGCTGGGATCTCCAAGTCGGGAAGGGGGGATTTGAACCCCCGGCCTCTGCGTCCCGAACGCAGCGCGCTGCCAAACTGCGCCACTTCCCGTGAGGCCGCCATGATAGCCCCTAGTCGGGCCCGCCCCTTCTGCCGATAGCCAAGATCTGGTTGTTCACATCCAGTTCATGAACGAGATAGCCACCCGCCACATGGCTTCCCTACCGTTGCTATCGGTATCGACGCCATCCTCCCCTCCGGCGTCGACCTCTACAAGAAGGAGAACATTCAGATGAGTAAGACCCGGAGGATGTGGCGACTTCTCGCCTTAGCTCTGGTCGCCGCGCTTTTTGGATCCGCCTGCTTCGGCGGTGGTGGCAACTCGGACGGCACCGATGGAACCTCGGCCGCAGGCGGTTCCGAGGTGTCGGGTTCGCTGGTCATCTCCGGATCCTCGACCGTAGAGCCGATCTCGGCCGCCGTCGCCCAGAAGTTCGCTTCTCAGAACCCCGACGTGAACATCTCGGTCGATGGGCCGGGAACGGGTGACGGGTTCGAGCTCTTCTGTAATGGAGAGACGGATATCTCGGATGCCTCTCGACCCATCGACACCGAAGAAGAGGTGCCCGCTTGCGAGGAGAACGGGGTCGAGTTCATCGAGCTCAAGGTGGGCATCGACGGGATCGCGGTTCTCACCTCCCCTGAGAACGAAGAGGTCAGTTGCCTGAGCTTCGCCGACCTCTACGCGTTGCTCGGCATCGAATCGGAAGGCGCCGACAACTGGAGCGACGCTCAGCAGATCGCTTCCGATCTCGGTTCCGACACCCAGTTCCCGGATGCAGCTCTCGAGATCACAGCTCCCGGGGAAGAATCCGGAACCTACGACTCCTTCGTCGAGATCGTCCTCGAGGACATCGCGGTCGAAGAGCGGGGTCAGAGCGAAGATGGACCTTTCGTCCGGCCGGACTACCAGGCCTCGGGCGACGACAACGTGATCATCGAGGGCATATCCGGTAACCCCACGTCGTTGGGTTGGGTCGGCTTCGCCTTCTACATGAACAACTCGGACGCCGTCAGGGCGATACCCATCGCGGCTGAGCCGAACGGCGAGTGCATCGAGCCGACCGTGGAGACGATCCAGTCGACGGAGTATCCGATCTCACGTGATCTGTTCATCTACGTGAACAAGGGCAAGTTGGAGAGCAACCCGGCTCTTCAGGCCTACGTTGATTACTACCTGTCGGATGAAGGGATCGCGACGGTGGGCGAGGTCGGATACGTGGACCTCGACGACGCGGCGCTCGAAGAGACGAGAGGCGTTTGGGAATCACAGGAGACTGGCACCCGCGAGGGCTAGAACCCCTGTCTGAAGGCGGAGTAGGCGGGGCCCCCACCGTGGGGTCTCGCCTCTCTGCTCGTTATGGAGAAGTGTCGTATTTTCCCGTGGTGCGGTTCCGCTCGATAGGAGGACCTCGCCTCAGTTCCCGAGGCTAAGAACATGGCTCAAGCGATAGAAGACATCAGGATCGATGATGTCGGTGGCCTGGCAGGTAATCCCGCCCGCCACCGGAAAGAGAAGATCGTAAAAGCGATCTTCTTCAGTGCCGCTGCGTTCTCGATCGTCATCAGCCTTGCCATCGTCACCTCGTTGATCGGCAAGGCTTTGTTGTTCATCACTTCCGTTGACCTATCGACGCTGTGGTCGAGTGGTTGGTTCCCTCGGC
>JBKHYB010000263.1:0-3022 GCA_046565725.1 Actinomycetota bacterium | reverse complement strand
CCGGACCAAACCGAAATCCAAGAACGCGACGCGACCATCGTGTAGCAAGCGGTAATTCCCCGGATGCGGATCGGCCGAGAACAGCATGAAGCGGTTGAGCGATCCGTAGAAGAAACGGAAAAGCATCTCGCCGAGACGATCCTTGCGCTCCTGATCCCACTCGAACGCGGTGAGGAAGGAGTCGCCCTCGATGAACTCCTGCACTATCACCCTCGTGGCGCATAGGTCCGGGTACACCTTCGGGACGACTACGAACGGGTGCCCGTCGAAGAGCTCGGCGAAACGCGCCTGGTTGGCAGCCTCTCGTCTGTAATCGAGTTCCTCGAGCACGCGGTCTCTGACCTCGGCCGCCACCTCTTTCGGATCGAGGTTAGGAGCGACCGCGACCGAGAGCTTGGACAACGCACTGATGTTCTTGAGATCGGCGCGCACGGCCTCGTCGACACCGGGGTATTGCACCTTGACGGCCACGGTCTCGCCGGAATGGAGCTTGGCGCGATGCACCTGTCCGATCGAGGCGGACGCCACCGCTTCGTCCTCGAAGTCTGCGAACAGCTCGTCGACCGGCTTTCCGAATTCTTCGAATATCACTTGCTTGCTGGCCTCGGGGTCCATCGGGGGGGCCGAGTTCTGCAACATCGTGAGGGCGTCGCGGTACGTCGCGACGTAATCACCGGGGGCGGCGAACTCGTAGAACGATGCCAGCTGGCCGACCTTCATGACGGCCCCCTTCATCTCGCCGAGCATCTGCACGACCTGCTGCGCGGTGGACTGGTGGAAGCCCTCGATGTACTGCTGGGCCCTGTCCGGGGACGCGATGGACTTCACACGTGCGCCGACGAACCGGGCTGCACTGCGTCCCGTCTGCCCTGCAAGTCGGGCGCCCCTTTGAGCCCAGCCGGTGGGTATCGGGTTGCCGGACCCACCTTTATCCGTTCCTGCCATCGCGGACTACTCTAGTTGCCGTGGCTCACAATGGAACCGGGTTCATCGCGTTGTTGGCATCGCTCGCTCTGATCGCCCGCACGCAGACGGCGGATCCGATCGCCTCCGAGCCTTCCCCGAGGGCCGAACCGAGCCTCTTGGCCCATTCGACACCGTTACTTGCCTCCAGCGAAGAGAGCCTCGCCGTCGAACGATTCTCCAAGCAGAGAGCGATGCGACACGTCCGCAAGCTCGCAGGCGACATCGGCATAAGGGTGAAGGCCACCAACAACGAGAGACGCGGCGCTCGCTACATCGCCGAGAAGTTCCGATCGTTCGGATATCGCACGAACGTCCAGAAGTTCTCGGTAGGTGGAGGCACCTCCCGCAACGTGGTCGCTTGGTGGCCGGGAGCGAAGAGGTATCCGTTCGTCGTCGGAGGCCACATGGATACGGTTCCCGGCTCCCCCGGCGCGAACGACAATGCTTCTGGCACGGCGGTGATCCTGGAGCTCGCCCGCATCCTCGCAGGCACCCCCCAAGCCAACCTGATCAGATTCGTTGCCTTCGGCTCGGAGGAGTACGGCGAGGGTGGTAGCCATCACGACGGGTCGCGCCACTACGTCGAGAGGCTCGGGGACGAGGGGCGGCGGCGGCTGGCCGGGATGATCTCGGTCGACATGATCGCCGACGGCCGTCCGCTGCTGATCGGACACTCGAACATCGCCGGCAAACCCATCGTGGCCCGCACGGTCTACAACAAGATGAAGGAGGCGGGCTTCAACGTGGACCTCATCACACTGTGCGACTGCAGCGACCACGGCCCCTTCGAGCACGCCGGCATCCCCGCTTCGTTCGCCTACTCCGGCAAAGAGCCCGACTACCACTCCCCCTCCGACACCGCGTCGAACCTCGTGCCCGACGATCTGCTGAGGACGGGGCGGGCCGTCCGGGCGTTCCTGCTGAAGCTGGATATGGACATGATCCGGCGGTTCAGGCGGGCCTGACCAGAAGGACTTCGCAGGGTTACACCGAACATAAGGGTGTCTACTTGTGGCCTTGTGCTGCCCGCCGGTGGCCTCCAGATGCCCTCTGACCTGGGCTTCTATAGGTTCCGGGCAGGTCGCCTCGTGCCCATGTACCCTTATGTACGGATGAAGACCGTGCCGGCCAGGTGCGGTCGCGGCTAGAACGCAACGAAGGAGAAAGGGAAATGGCCAAGGCCCACCCCCTCACGGAGCCGCTCGAGCCCTACCAACCACTATCGACCCGCGACTCCTACGACGAGGACTACGACTGGGAGTACGACGACGATCCGGCGCCTCGCCGTCGACCGATGAAGGTCCTCTGGGGACGGGTCGCCGTCCTGGGGGCCGCCCTGATCGCGATGTTCCTGTTCGGCCGGATGACGGCCGGCGGCGGCGATGACGCTGCCCTCACGGAGGCCCGCGACCGCATCACCACGCTCGAAGAGAGCAACGCTTCGCTCCAGACCGAGCTCGAAGCGACGCAGACCGAGCTCGACAAGGCTCAGACCGAGCTGGCAGCGGGTGCCACGGCTCCGGAGACAACGGCGACCGAGGAAACGGCGAGCGACACCGAGATCACCGGCGAGATCTACGTCGTGAGATCGGGCGACACGCTGACGACGATCGCCGAGCGCTTCTACAACGACGCCTCGCTCGACGACTACCTCGCCGAGGTGAACAACATCACCGATCCGACCGCCCTGCACGTCGGTCAGGAACTGATCATCCCGGACAACCCGCCCAAGCAGTAGGTCGTCCGTCGGCGTTCCCCGGTCGAAGGGGTACGTTCGACATCGTGGGTCGCTACGAGATCATCGAGCACACGGCAGATGTCGGCATCGCCGCGCGCGCCGAGAGCGCCCGGGCGGCCTTCGAACAGACCACCTGGGGCTTGTTGGAGGTTATGGGCGCGCGCGCCGATGATGAACCCGGCGGCCGGGACGTCACGATCGAGCTCGACGCAGGCGATCTCGAAGGTCTGCTCGTGGACTGGCTGAACGAGGTGATCTGGATCCAAGAGTCTTCCGGGGGCCGCATCTCGGATGTTTCCGTCGATATCGATGAGACAG
>JBKHYB010000262.1:0-3035 GCA_046565725.1 Actinomycetota bacterium | reverse complement strand
GGTCACGTTCGCCGTCACCGTGGAGCGCCGCCCGAAGCTCGTCTGGATGTAGAGCACCTCCACGCCCCACAGCGGCATCCCGGTGTTCTCATTGTGAGCCTGCTTGTCCTTCGACGGGCGGCGCTTGCCGGACCTATCACGGCAAGCATCAGAGCCATCACTGTAAGGATCAGAAGAGCGCGCGAGCGCGAAACGATAGACACTGGAACCTCCGATGTTGGATTTCGGTACGGACCCGATCGGGATCTGCCGGAGCCGAGGCTCTTACCTCGGTGGCGGTGAGTACTACTCCCTCTTCTAATCGGCCTCAGGAACCGACCCTTGAGAGATTTCTCGCATCGATCGGCGAGGTGGCCTATGACTGAGACATCGGGCACATGTTTCGGGTATCGGGTCGAGTCGGAGAGGCAGATCGACTACCTGCGTTCCGGAGCGGGCGAGCGTCTGGTTCTATCCGGGGGGCCGGAACCGACCCAACCAGGCCCTCTCATCACCCGCTGGGAGCGATCCAACGGCCGGCCTTTCAGCGCCCGGCTACACGAGAATGGCCGTGGATTCGAGCTCTGGATAGAAGGGACCGGCTGGTTCGTCATAGACCCCTTTTCCGGTCATATACGTCTATCCGGTGATCTCTCCGATCTTCGGCATCAGGCGCGCGTTTGGGGCATCCCCTCTGCCCTCTGTTTCACCGAGCGAGGGGACCTGCCGCTACATGGGGCCGCCGTGGATGTGGATGGAAAGGCGCTACTCATCGCCGCCCCCGGGCGACACGGGAAGACAACACTGGCAACCGCTTTCCACAATGCCGGGCACCGGATGCTGGCCGAAGATCTTGCGTGTTGCCGAGTGAGTGGGACGGACGCCGAGATCCTTCCGGGGCCGGCCCTCCTGAGATTGCGTCCCGACGTTCACGAAGCCCTGAAGGTCCCCGACACGACCGTCCTTCGGAGGGATCCCGATCGCGTCTATCTCGCTATCGATCCAGAACGACGCGGTACCGGCGACCCGGTTCCCCTCGCCGGGATCCTCTTCCTTAGACCCGCACAGGAGCTAGAGCTGGAAAGCGTGGACCCGGACAAGGCGATCCCCGACCTCTGGGCCCTGAGTCTGACCCTCCCGACGGATGAAGCCCGGGCGCGAACCGTCGACAGGCTCGCCCGCCTCGCAACCGCTTCCCCGTGCTGGAACCTGTATCGCCCGGAAGGCATCTCGGCCCTGCCAAACGTCGTCGACGAGGTGATCGCGACATGTCTGAGCTAGTCCCCGTGCACAGGTCTCTGTTCTTCAAAACACGGATCGCCGTCCACGTATGGACCTGGATGGCTCGGATCTTCGTTGCCTGGAGACGTCTTCCGCTCCGAACCCTCGTGGACGAGCTGTGGGTGAAGACGAAACACGACGGGAGATTCGACGAGATACCGCCTAGGCACCTCGGAGGGATGGTCTATGACGCGTTGACGATAAGGGGTCGCGGCCCCCGGTGTCTGTCGCTGGCTCTGGTGCTGTTCGCCATCATGAGAGAGCGAGGCCTTGATCCCTCGCTGGTGATCGGCCTACCAGATGGCTCCCAGAGCACCGACGCCCATGCGTGGGTGGAGTTGGATGGAGCGGATATCGGCCCTCCGCCCGGGCGCGGTCCTAATGTCGAACTGGTCCGTTACCCGTGATGCTCGACGATCACGAGATCCCTTTCGGCCAGAGCTTCCACGAAGCCCTCTATGTCGGACTCGATATCGGAAGGAGCGTCCTCCAGTCGATGCCTGACCGACTCGCAGAGTTGCTGGAGGCTCACCCCCTCTTCGGTCAGCTTGTAGATCATGACTCCGGTCTCGTTCAGCTTGAAGTAGGCCGAGGTGCCGAGATGGAGCAGAACGGCTCCAGCATCGGCTCCTAGCTCACGGAACACGACCCGAGGATTCTGCTTGATCACCTTCACATCGGACATCGTCCGGACCTCCCCTCCCCCACTCAATACATCCCAACGGTGCCAAGTCGTCGTTCACGCTTCAGGGAATGGTGCAATGCCGTCAGTCCGACGGCGATGGCGAGGACCCCTGTCGTGAAAGTGACCAGTAGGGCAGGGACGACCTCGGCCCATCCGGCTCCACCCAGCAACGCCGAGCGCACCGCGTCGGTCGCTACCGTTAGCGGATTCACCGAAGCTAGCCAAGCCAGCCAGGATGGCATGGCGCCGACCGGGATATAGGTTCCCGAAGCGAGCATCATCATGGCCACGAAAGCCGACAGCATCCCGTTGCCCTGCTTGAAGGTGAGTATCGCCGCCGCTCCGATCATCCCAAGGCCACAGGCGAACATCAGGAACACGACCAAGATCGCGATCGCAGGTAGGAGATTGACGAAGACGAGATCGAGCCCGAACACCGTAGCCGCACCCAAGAGGAACACAGCGATCCGCAACGGGACGTAGGCGAGCTCGTAGGCAAGCATCCCTATCTGTATCGTCACCGGGTGCGACGGCGTTACCAGGAGAGACTCGATCGTTCCCATGAGTTGCTCTTCGCGCAGAGATGCGACGGCCCTGTACGTGCCGATCTGAAGAACCGCCGCGAACGCGATCCCGATCGTCACGTATTCCAGATAGGACACCCTCTCACCATCGATCACCGGTAGCGTCGCGGGATCTACGACCCGATCTATCAGGGAGAACATCAACAGCTGGACCACGAGTGAAGCCCAATCGCTGAGGAAGGCCATCCGGTAGCTCCAGGCGATCAGGAGGTCTCGGCGGAAGAAGGCCGGGAGCTTCGCTATCTCTTCGAACAGCGAATGCATCCGACTCGGCACCTGCATGACGGCACTCATGCCACCACTCCGGTGCGTCGCAGGAAAGCTTCCTCTATATCGGTCGACCCTTCGGCGAGGCCCTCCACCGTCCCGCCGAACGTCACTTTCCCCCGATCCAGCAGGGTCACCGATCCGGCGAAACCCCGGAGCTCATCGAGGCGTTGCGTAGCCCAAAGTACCGCCGTGCCTTGCTCGGCGATCGTGGCGATCAGCTTCTTTACGGTCCTTAC
>JBKHYB010000261.1:0-3039 GCA_046565725.1 Actinomycetota bacterium | reverse complement strand
CTCGGTCGACGCCGCGGTGGGCGTCACCACCGGCATCTCCGCCGCCGACCGGGCGCTCACCCTGCGGCTGCTGACCGAGCCCGCCACCCGCCCGAACGACCTGGCCCGGCCCGGGCACATCTTCCCTCTCCGCTACACACCGGGCGGGGTGCTGCGGCGGGCCGGACATACCGAGGCGGCGGTCGACCTGGCTCGACTCGCAGGCCTCTACCCGGCGGGTGTGCTGTGCGAACTCGTCAACGAGGATGGAACCGTAAAGAGGATGTCCGACCTTGAGGCGTTCGCGGAGGAGCACGGACTCAAGATCATCGCGATCGCCGACCTGATCAAGTACCGCAGAAGCTCGGAGAAGCTCGTCGAAAGGGTCACCGAAGCGCGTATCCCGACGGCTTTCGGCGAGTTCAGAACCGTCGCCTACGAGAGCTTCGACGGACGCGAACACGTCGCGCTCGTGAAGGGCGAACCGGCTGGGAAAGACAACGTTCTCGTCCGGGTTCATTCCGAGTGTTTCACCGGCGACGTCCTCGGCAGTATCCGTTGTGACTGCGGCACCCAGCTCGCAGACGCGATGAAGAAGATCTCCGACGAAGGGGAAGGGGTCATCGTTTACATCCGAGGCCACGAAGGCCGCGGGATCGGACTCCGGCACAAGCTCGAGGCTTACGCTCTGCAGGACAAGGGTTTCGATACGGTCGAGGCGAACATCGAACTCGGGTTCGCCGTCGACTCGCGGGATTATGGCGTCGGAGCTCAGATACTGGTCGATCTGGGTATCTCAACGATGCGCCTGCTTACCAACAACCCGACGAAGAGGGCCGGTCTCGAAGGCTACGGATTGCATATCGTCGAGCGAGTGCCCCTCCAGTCGGTCCCCAATCCCGAGAACATCAGGTACCTGACGACGAAGAAGGAGAAACTCGGCCACCTACTCGACAGTCTCGTCGAGGCAGAGGCCGCGGCAGGCCAGGAGGAACTGCGATGACCAAGATCGATGTCGGCAACTTCGACGCTCGCGACCTCAGAGTGGCGATCGTCGTCTCCCGATTCAACGAAACGATCAGCAAGCGCTTGGTCGACGGCGCCCTGGAGACCCTGGCGAGACACAACGTCCCCGACGGATCCGTCCGGGTGGCGTGGGTCCCGGGGGCGTTCGAGATCCCGGGAGTGGCTCTCCGCTTCGTGGAGTCCGGCGAGGTTGACGCGGTCATCTGTCTCGGCGTGGTGATCCGCGGGGACACCCCGCACTTCGAGTACGTGTCCGGACAGGCCATGAACGGCATCGGGTCGCTGGCCGCCCGTGGAGACATCCCCGTCATCTGTGGCGTTCTGACCACCGAGAACACCGAGCAAGCGGCGGATCGTGCGGGCGGCAAGATGGGCAACAAGGGGGCCGAGGCAGCTCTCGCCGCGATCGAGATGGCCGATCTCTACACGAAGCTGCCCAAGCCCATGAATAGGAGTGATGTGTAGGTGCTGCGCCTAGTCGTCCCCAAGGGGTCCCTCGAGCGCGCTACGTTCGAGCTGTTCGAGGCCGCCGACCTGAAGATCTCTCGCGGATCGGACCGTGAGTACCGCGGTTCGATCGACGATCCCCGGATCGACTCCGTTGCGATCCTTCGTCCGCAAGAGATCCCCCTGTACGTGGAGGATGGTTTCTTCGATATCGGGGTGACCGGCGAAGACTGGATCGCCGAGATGGGATCCGATGTCGTCAAGGTCTGTCCCCTCAACTACTCGAAGGCGACCGACAGGCCCGTCAAGATCGTCCTGGCGGTACCGCGCGACGCCGGGATCAGTTCCCCAGAACAGATCAAACCAGAGTCGCGTATCTCGACGGAGTTCCCTAATCTGACCAAGGCCTACTTCGAGAAGCTCGGCATCCCCGTTCGGGTGTTCCTCTCTTACGGGGCGACCGAAGCCAAGGTGCCGGAGATCGTCGACGCGATCGTGGACCTGACCGAGACCGGCTCGACCTTGAACCGGCACGGCATGGACATCGTCGACGTCCTGATGGAGTCCCGGACGCACCTGATCGCTAATCCCAAGGCCTGGGCGGATCCGGAGAAGCGGCGCTCGATCGAGGAACTGACGATCCTGCTTCAAGGTGCCGTCGATGCCCGTGGGAAGGTGCTCGTCAAGCTCAACGTGGACGAGGCCAATCTGGGTGCCGTGGTCGATCTCTTGCCGGCCATGAGGGCCCCCACCGTCTCCCAGCTGTACGAAACGGGGTATTACGCCGTGGAGACCATCGTGCCCAAGTCGACCATCAACACCTTGATACCTCGACTCAAGGCCCTGGGGGCCGAAGACATCCTGGAACTTCCTGTTACCAAGATCGTTCCCTGACAAGACACGTGACCTTCCCGTTATCTGTGCTAGCGTTTCGACGTTCGTTAACGGGGGGTGTCTCGTGCAGGGAAGTAGCCTGTCAGCTCCCGTTGCAGGAAAGGAAGTGGAAGTAGTGGCTCAGGGTGTAGTCAAATGGTTCAGCAACGAGAAGGGCTACGGCTTCATCTCGCAACCGGATGGTGAGGACGTGTTCGTGCACTTCTCCGCGATCCAGTCCGAGGGCTACAAGTCGCTCGAGGAAGGTCAGTCCGTCGAGTTCGACGTGACGGAAGGTCCGAAGGGCAAGCAGGCTTCGAACGTTCGGGCCGTCTGATCGAGCGGTTTCTAACCGTAGAGACAGAAGTGAGGGGCCCCCTAGGGGGCCCCTCATCGCGTCCGGATTCAGGAGCCGGGCGGCGGCTTTGCCGTACGTTCGGCGAACGCCATCTGCAGCTGGGCCAAGGTCTGGCGTAGCGGCTGCTCCACGTTGCCGAGTTCCGCTCCCACCTTGTCGAGGATCCCTGCGAGAGCATCGATGACCAGCCGCGCATCACCAGGATGGCCGAACTCGATCTTGGTGGCGGCGATGTTGGCGAGGCTCACGACCGAGTTGACGACCCATTCGGCCCCCGGCGTTCGCACTATCTGTTCGGCGATGGCTCGTGCTTCGGCCTCCTGCTCGGGAGTCCAGACCTGCTGAGGATCGCCGCC
>JBKHYB010000260.1:0-3052 GCA_046565725.1 Actinomycetota bacterium | reverse complement strand
TGCAGATACCACTGAGATCGTGCGGAGAGGCTTCATCCATTTCCCCCTGGAGGTTCGTCCTGCGGGTCTCAGGAGGAACTTCTCCGCCGGATGGGCGCATCCTCCTGTGGCCAGCACCGTCGCTTCAGGCGGCGCCCGGATACGCCGAAGAGGGAAGAAGAGGGAAGAAGAGGACATAAGAGCTATGACGGACGTCCGGATGTGGGTTGGTCTGGTGGTGGGAGCCGCCCTTGCGGGGGTGCTGTCTGCTGCGGCCGTCTACCTCGCGGCCCGTAGGGCCGAGCGTCGACTTGCCGACCTCATGCGATCCGCATCATCGATCGTTTCGTCCGCGCTGGCGGCGGCCGATTCCATCAAGGCCCTAGAAGGTTTGGCCGAGCGTCTCGCTCGCCTCTTCGAGGCCGATGCTTGCGCGGTCGTCGTTCCAGATGCCCGAGGGCGCCTCATCGCCGAGGCCGTCTACGGCTTCCCCGAGGACAAGGATCTGTCCCTCGACCCGTCTGAAGGGTTCGTAGGCCAGAGCTACACCAGCGGCGAGCCCTTGGTGATCGAAGATGTCCGTAAGGATCCCCGCTACGTCGAGTGGATCCCCGGTATCAGATCCATCATCAGCGTCCCGTTGCGGTTCAAAGACCGTGTTTTCGGTGCTTTCGTGATGGAGTCCCGCAAGAGGCGTTTCCGCCGGCGGGATCTTGCCGTCGTTCAACCCCTGGCCGATCAGATAGCAGCCGTTCTCGAGACGCTCGACCTTCGGATGGGAGCGGAGGATCGTGCCGAGGAGCAGACGCGACTCCGAAACGAACTCCAGGCGATCTCGGCAGTAGTGATGGCGGGAGTGGCTTCTTCAAGCGACCTCGACGCCGCGCTGCATTCGATGATCAAAGAGATCAGTGCGCGCATGGGTTGGGAGTCCTTGGCGGTTGTGCTCTACGGGGACGACGGACTCTTGTACACCAGGGCGTACTACGGTTACCCGCTCCATTCCACCGTCGTCGCGTTCTCCCCCGGGGAAGGTGTGATCGGAACGGTCGCCGAGGAGGGGGTCGGGCGGTTGATCGGTGACGTTTCCAAGGACCCCGATTACCTCGACATAGTCACGGAGACGCGCTCCGAGATGTGCGTTCCGCTGTTCTCCGGTCGCAGGGTGATCGGCGTACTCAACGCCGAGAGTCCTCGGCTCGATGCTTTCACCGAGGCGGATTTCCGGATGCTCAGCAACCTCGGCCGCCAGATGGCGATCGTGATCGAACGGACCCGCCTGGCAGATCTGGAACGAACCGCCCTCGATCGACTGCGCCAGGCCGACCAGCTGAAGGACGATTTCATCGCGACCGTTTCGCACGAGTTGCGGACCCCACTGACATCGATCAAGGGTTTCGCACAGACCCTTCTCTCGCGAGGCGAGATGCTGACCCCCGAGGAGCGTTCGGAGTTCCTCGAGGTCATGGTGAGGCACTGCGATCGACTCGCTCGCATCGTCGATACCTTGTTGCTGGTTTCGCGCATGGAGGCAGGCGAGATCGGGGCGAAGCCCGCATACATGTCCGTGGTCGAAGCTCTCCGCGACGCGAGCGAGGCGAGTGGCGCTGCCGAGCGGATAACGATCGAAGCGGAACACGGCATCGGCATCGTCACCGACCAGTTCCGGCTGCACCACATCCTGCGGAACCTGCTCGAGAACGCATGCAAGTATTCGCCCTCACGATCTCCCGTTCTCGTGCGCGCACAGATGTCGAGGCATGGCGAGCTGATCGTCGAGACTCTGGATCAGGGAGAAGGGATCCCGCCGGGGATGGAGGAGCACATCTTCGATCGGTTCAGGCGGGTAGCCGACCCCGGTCGCTCGGGGGTCCCGGGCACCGGGTTGGGCCTCTACATCTCGCTCCGCTTCGCCCAGGATCTCGGCGGCGACCTGACCGTCGGAAGAGGAGAGGAAGAGCCCTGGACCGGTGCTCGGTTCGTTCTTAGATTGCCTACCGAGTCCGCCCTGTCGGGGTAGTGTGCTCGGCGTGAGGAGGGTCATCGCGGGCCTTGCGACGCTCGCACTAGCTGCCAGCTTGATCGTTTCCGTAGCACCCGTTGCATCGGCGGGTCTGCCACCGAGCGAGTGGGTGATCGGTCCGCGCCAGCGCGTCGTTCTCCTCACCTTCGATGGGCAGATGAAGGCGAAGCATCTTGCCGATGTGCTCGCGACCCTGGCAGCTCGGAACGTGAGAGCGACGTTCTTCCTCTCGGGTTCCTGGATCGACCACCACCCCGAGAAGGCCGCTGCGATCGAGGAGGCCGGCCACGTACTCGGCAATCGCGGTTATTCGACCGCAGCATTCACCTCGTTGAGTGAGACCGAGCTTCGGTCCTCCATCTCTCGTGCGGCCGAGTCGATCCGGAAGGTCGGGGGCAACCCGGTGCCGTTCCTGAGAGCGCCGAAAGGCCAGCGTTCGCTGTCGACCCTGCGGGTGGCCGGATCGATGGGCTACCGGTCGGTCAGGTGGACCTACCGTCCCGGCAGCGGGGCCGCATCGGCGATCAAGAGCAAGGTCGTCAAGAAGCGGCAGGCCGGAGCGATCTTCTCGATGGAACCTTGGCGCAAGAGCCACCGCAATGCCCTCGGGGGCATCATCGATTCCCTGCGAAGCAAGGGTTTCGGTTTCCGCACCGTTGAGGCGTTGCGCAACGTGCACGCGGTTAGATGGGACGTCACGTTGAGGGCTGGTTCGTCCGGTCCCGAGGTCCGCTACCTCGAGAAGGAACTGAATTCGATCACGTATCCGGCCGGCAAGGCCGACGGGGAGTGGACCTACGCGACCCTGCAAGCCGTATACGCATACGAGAAGTACAACGGTCTGACGCGTGACGGCGTGGTGACGCCTGCCCAGATGCTGGACCTGGCCACCGCCCAGAGACCGCGGACCCCGGACCGGGGGCCGCGCGATTTCGTCGATGTGGATATCAGCAAGCAGATCCTGGTGGAGGTCCGGGACCGTCGGGTCATCCATACCCTGCCGATCTCCAGCGGCAACGAGGAGTACTACACGGTGGACGGCCAGACCTA
>JBKHYB010000259.1:0-3064 GCA_046565725.1 Actinomycetota bacterium | reverse complement strand
ATAGCCGCTTCTTCGTAGAGATACACGGGTATCCCGGCCTCGGTTCCGATCCGTTCCGCAGCAGCCCGGGCCGCCGACACCGCACGTTCCATCGGTTCTTCGTGAGGTACGAACGGACAGACGTCCAGCCCGCCGACGCGCGGGTGGACCCCCTCGTGTTGGGTGAGGTCGATCCATCGAGCCGTGGCCTGCGCCAGGGCCACCATCCCATCGACCAGAACCTCGTCGTCGGCCGTGACCGTTAAGACCGAACGATTGTGGAACTCATCGATATGGACATCCAGGACTCGAGCCCCCGACCGGGCGACGGCATCGACCAGGCGGGAGACCAGAGCTCGGTCCCGCCCCTCGGAAACATTGGGTATCGCGATCAGAGACATCGAAGCGTTACCGTAGTAGGGCATGACCGAGTACGGGTACACAGTCGAAGTTCCGGCCGGATACGACGAGGCCGTGATCAGGGCTCGCTTGGCTCTTAGGGGCGAGGGGTTCTCGATCCTTTCCGAGATGCACGTCGGAGGGATGCTTGGCCCCGAGGCAGGAGACCAGCGTCAATACCTGATCATGGGCGTCTGGAACGCGGCCGTATCCGACCGCGCCATAGATAAGGAGATCCGGGTAGCGGTCCATCTCCCCTGCAATCTCGTGGTTCAGGAGGTAGATGGCGGGGCGATCGTGGCCGCGCTCGACCCGGTGGATGCGCTGGAGCCGTCCGATCAGCGATCGGTCGAAGCGACGGACCAGGCACGCGACGCTTTGGGCCGCGTCCTGACCAGGATCTCCGAGGCGAACGGAAGATGACCCAGAAGACGGCACTCGAGAGGATCGTCGACCGTTTCCTGGGGCGACTGGATTCGGTCGTTGAGAGGAGTTCCGAGGCGATCTGGGAGTCGGTGCCTTCTTACGAACGGATCGGCGGGCCCCTGCTCGAAGAGGTTCAAGAGGCCGTCCGGGACAATGCCGCCACGCTATCGAGGGTGCTCACCGAGGGGCGCGACGTTCGCAAGGAGGAACTGGAGCCTATCGAGAAGGTCGGGGCCAGGAGGGCCGAAGCCGGCATCCCCCTCGACGACGTGCTCCATGCCTATCGAACCGTTTTCAGGGTGTGCTGGGACATCCTTGCCGAGGAGTGTCGCCGCTATGAAGGTGAAGGTGCGCTCGACGCCACGCTACTCCTTGCCGAGGCGATCCTCAAGTACACCGACCACGTTTCAAGGGCGGTTGCGGATGCCTATTCGAGGGCGCAGCGCGCGATCGTCCGCGAACAGGAGGGAGCGCGGCGCGAGTTCCTAGCGGACCTTCTCTACGGTGCGTCGGACATCCCTCCCGAGGACATGCTGGCCCGAGCCCACACCTTCGGGTACGACCTGTCGCTCAGCTACGTGGCACTGGTCGGAACGGGACCCGGCAAGGACAATCGCAAGGAAGCTCTGATCTCGTCGGCGGCCGGCAACGTCGCGATGGGAACGGCCGACCCGATCGTCCTGCAGCGGGGGGAGCAGACGATCGCTCTCCTGCCCGTGGATGGCGATCAGGAGCCGGTCCCCGAGAAGCTCGTCGCCGAACTGGGGACGGGGTGGCGTTTCGGGATGGGGGGACCATCACTGGGTCTCGAGGGAATCCGGCGCGCTTACCTGGAGGCCAAGGAAGCATTGGAGATCGGCCTCGCCCTGCAGATGCCCGAGTCCGTGTTCCGTTTCGAGGACCTGTTGCTGTACCACTTCCTGCGCGTCGAGCCGGGACTGGTCGACCGCTTCGTCTCGCTCATGCTCGGCCCCCTGTTGGAGTACGACGAGCGACGAAAGGGAGAACTGGTCAGGACGCTGGAGGCCTTCTTCGATGCCGATGGGAGCGTGAAGCTG
Organism: Actinomycetota bacterium; assembly: GCA_046565725.1. Lineage (GTDB taxonomy): Bacteria > Actinomycetota > CADDZG01 > CADDZG01 > WHSQ01 > CALMBW01. The sequence continues at coordinate 1,202 of JBKHYB010000259.1, read as the reverse complement.
GCCGGCGAGGCCCTGTTCGCGCACCCGCACACGGTGACCTACAGGCTCAAGCAGATAGAGAAATTGACGGGCTGGTCCTTGCGCAACCCCGAGGACAAGCTCCGCCTCCACCTCTCGATCCGAGCCCTGCGCCTCTCCCAAGCCCGCTCCGACCCCTAACCGTTTCCCACCTCGATCTGGATCGCTATGCGATCCATTCCCGACTCAGATTCCGGGTGGGGGACCCAGTAACTGGACGGCCGCGTCGAGGAATTCGCTATCGGTGGTGGCTTCGGTCGCAACCATGATGTCGAGTCCCATGCTGCGCAGGTCGAGAAGCTTCCTGGCATCCTTCAAGATCGTTTTCGGTTCGGAATGGATGTCGCTGTGCGAGACCTCGATGCCCTTCCGGGACCGTGGATAGTAGAGATCGATCTCCCAGTCGAACCCGAATGACCCTCGAACCTTGGCGTTCCTGACCGGTGGTGGATATCCGGCTTGGATCAGTAGGTCGAAGAAGTGATCCTCCAGCCAGCTTTTCGCTCGCGCCGCACTGAGGTCGGTGCGCTCCAGGGCATCTCTCGCAGCGGCGATCCCCGCTCGTTCTTGCCTGGATTCGACCTGGATGCGTTCTTCGAGGATCTTCCTGTCGATGACGCTCCGCCGAAGCCCTCGTCTGAGCATCGAGATCGCTCTGTAGGGAGAGAACCTGCACATATCGAGATAGGTGCGGTACTGGTCGGTGACGGGGATCCCCCGTAGTTCCACGATCTCATCGAGCGGCAGGCGTCCGGTCCTGTGGAACACGTAGCCATCACGTGGCTGTGGCGTGCGAGTGACCAGGACGTGGATGTCCTCGATGGGCTCCGGTTCCGTCAGATCCCACATGGGGGCCGCGCTCGGCCCGAAGACGGCCGCAGAGGGACCCTTCTCGATGGTCTTGGCCCTGCCTATCAGGACTCCGATCATCATCTTCTGTTCGGGGGTCTCGGGAGCTCCGGTTGCCGCAACGATCCCATAGCAGACGCTACGTAGCCGGCCCTTCCTCACCATCGTGGCGATCTTGCCTTTCGTCAGGCCCAGGCCTATCCCTTGTTTCACCATCGCAACACCATGTTGATGGCGCAGGAGATCCCAGAAGGCGTGCTCTGCGTCGAACTTTCTGTCGAGTGTCTTCATGCTCTGATCCGACCAGGGCCGGTAACAGCGCGTTGTGACCCGGG
>JBKHYB010000258.1:0-3064 GCA_046565725.1 Actinomycetota bacterium | reverse complement strand
TTCGGAGCGAGGCGTGCCGCGTTGGCGGCTACATGTGCTCTTGTCTTTTCGGCCGTTCCTGGATCGGCCGGCGCTGCGGACTCCGCATGTTGGAACTACTCCAAGGCCGAGAGGAAGTTCGCTCGACTCACGAACGAGGCCCGGTCCGCGGCCGGCTTACGCAAACTCAGTCTCGATCCCGAGCTGTCACGCGTCGCCCGTAAGCACACCTCGGAGATGATCGCCGATGGAGCCCTCACGCACACATCCGGGATCACGCTGGGCAAGCGGGTCACGCGGTGGCGCAAGCTGGGCGAGAACGTGGGACGCGGGGACGGAGTGGCGATCATCCAGGCGACCTTCATGAACTCCGCCATCCACAAGTCCAACATCATGAAGCCCGGGTTCCGGCACGTCGGCATCGGCGCCAAGCGAGCCGACGGCTACCTCTGGGTAACGGTCGTGTTCGAGTCGAGGCGAGACCCCGGCACCACCCTCAGCATGCCTAAGTGCTGAGGGTGCTCACAGCCTCTTGACCATATAGATCTCTTCGCGCGTGTCGTCCGGCGCGACCCTGATCACATCCGGGATGCGGGCGACGATCTCGTATCCGTGGCGCTCATAGAACGCTTCGGTCCCGGTGCCCCCCCTTACCGTGAGATGGATCTGCTCGAGGTCCAGACGTTCGACGGCGATCGTGTGTATCTCTTGCAGGACCTGACCTCCCAGGCCCTTTCCCTGCAACTCCGGTCTGATCTGTAGCCGCTTGATCGTGACCCAGTGCTTGAAGAGGGGGCCGGGTCGCCGGGCGAGGAAGCAGAAGCCGACCGGCCTGTCGGCATCGAAAGCGACGACGAGGTGGTCACCGGAAGAAGTGGCCGCGAAGGCGTGCAGCGCGATCTCCTCGACCTGACCCCTCGTGACGGGAGGGACGAAGCCGACGGCTCCACCGGCGTTAGAGACGTCGGTCCAGATGTCGATCAGGTCTGAGAGAAGCGCGCGGTCATCGAGAACGTCCGGGACGAGCTCGACACGGAGGTTCACGCGTCGATCTCCGCGAAGGTCGTCACGTAGGCCGACGTGTAAGCAGCGATCTTCAGGAAGTCATCGATACGACAGTTCTCGTTGGGAGCATGGATGTTCGAGTCGGGACGGTGCACGCCGGCAGGGCTGACCGTGGGTATCCCGAGCCGCTCCTCAGATGCCATCGGCCACATCGGGCCGGTCCCGATCATCATCGGAGCAACCGCAGGTTCCTTGTCGAAGACGCCGTCGATCGCTTGTAGGGCGGCCCGTGCCACCAGCGAGTCGGCCGGCGACCGTACCGGATGCTCCATCGAATGCTTCTGGATCTCGATATCTCCGTAGCCCCTCTTGTCGAGGTGCGCGCGCAGCTTCTCCACGATCTCGTCGGGGTCCTGGTTCGGGACCAAGCGCATGTCGAGCTTGGCCATGATCTCTTTGGGGAGCACCGTCTTCGACGCGTTCGGGATGGTGAATCCCGAAACGATCCCCGCGATGTTGCAGGTCGGTTCGAAGAAGTAGCGCTTGAGGTAGTCCAGACCGGTCACGTCGTTCACGAAGTTCTCGACACCGAGCCGTTCCCGCTCCTCTTCTTCCTCCGAGGGGAACCCCTTCAGCATCTCGATGTCGTCGTCGTTCGGCTCGATCACGTCGTCGTAGAAACCGTCGATCAGCACGGTCCCATCTGGAGCCCGCAGCGTTGCCAGAGCTTCCACCATGTGCCATGCGGGGCTGGGCGCCACCACCGCCAAAGACGAATGCTGATCGTCGGCGAGGCCCCGGTAGGTGAGTTCGACGTAGGCGAGCCCCTTGGCCCCGAAGACGAACTCGGGCCGGCCGGCGTGATCGATGCCGTGGCCCTCCCATATGCAGCCGTCGGCTGTCAGCCTGTCCGCGTATTCACGACTGATCGCGTCGAACGACTTCGAACCGGTCTCCTCTTCGCCTTCGACGAGGAACTTGATCGAGCACGGGAATCCGCCGTGTACTTCCAGGTGTGCGTGCAGGCCCGCTAGGCGCGCGATCAGGTCGCCCTTGTTGTCGGCCGCCCCGCGCGCATAGAAGCGGCCATCACGGATCTCGGGCTCGAAGGGTTTGCTTTCCCATAGCTCGATCGGGTCCACCGGCTGCACGTCGTAGTGGTCGTAGATCAAGAGTGTCCTGTCGCCGGATCCCAGCCTGGCGAGCAGCGCATCGGGCGCACCCTGATAGGTGAGCCGCTCGACCGTTCCCCCCAGCATCCTGAACTTCTCCTCGAGCCATCCCGCCATCTGAGCGAGCGCTTCGGGCTCATCTGCCACGGTCGGGATCGAACAAGCCTCTCTCAGCCATGAGATGTAGAGATCGTTGTTCTTCTCGATGACTTCCCGGACGCTCATGAGGGCCTTTCTGTCGTAGGTGGTCCTTACAGTCATACCGTCAATGGGACAGAGATGCTCACGCTGTGGCGAGACGAAAACTGAAGACGACTTCGCATGGCACCGGAAGGCCGCGGGCCGGCGCGACAGCTACTGCCGCCCCTGTCGCTCCGCCTACAAGAAGGAGCACTACGCCAAGAACAAGAAGCGCTACCTGCGCCAAGCGAAGCGGTGGAAAGAACGGCAGATCCGCGAACGGATGGAATGGATCGTTCAGTACCTGGAGGAGCATCCCTGCGTCGATTGTGGCGAATCTGACGTTATTGTGCTTCAGTTCGACCACGTTTCGTCAACCGCGAGCAAACTTTTCAATATCGGGGACGCGGTGCGGCATAGGCGATGGCAAGAGGTGCTTGACGAGATCGAGAAGTGTGAGATCCGGTGCGCCAACTGTCACCGTCGGGTCACTTCATCAAGGGCCGGATCGAAACGATGGTTGATATCGATATCCGAGGTGAGGCTCTAGTGATCATCAAAGTCTGTGTCGGATGTAACCGAGAGAAACCGTTGGAGGACTTCCAGGCTGAGGGATCTGCGCGTTCGGCGGCGCGCTGCCGGGTCTGTTGCGCGCCGTGCGCGAGGCCTCGGCGCGCTTGCCGGACCTTCATTGGGTGTATCCGGTGCATCCCAATCCGCGGGTGCGC
>JBKHYB010000257.1:0-3110 GCA_046565725.1 Actinomycetota bacterium | reverse complement strand
TGACGGCGGTGGATGCGATCAGCATCGTGGAGATCCTGATCTGCAGACCGCGTTCGGCCTGGAGTCTCTTGAGCCATCGGACACCCACGATCCACACGCCCACGGCACCGGCAGGGATCAGCCAGGCGAACGGACCAACGAGGCGTTCAACGAGAGAGGATCCGAACAGCGCGGCCAGAGACACCACGGCCAGCACATCTGCAGCTCTCAACATCACGGTCGAAGCGGTGGCGGCGGCAAGTTCGATCCGGGCACGTCGAACGACGCTGGTGACCCTCAGCGCTTCTCCGAGACGCAACGGCAGGAGATGGTTGCCTGCGAGGGAGATGTGAAGGGCGGCCAGAGCATGGCCCGCTCTCAGCGACGGAAGTATCCGGGTCCATACCCATGCCCTCACGCCGAAGGCCGCTCCGTAGATCGCCAGGACGGCCAGGACGGCCACCGGGTCACCGGTGACTTCTCTCCACACGGTCCGCAGCGCATCGAACTTCACCTCGTCGGCCAGGGCTATCAGGGAGACGACGAGGGCGGCGGTTCCGATCAACCAGAACAGCCTCTTCGAGCGCGAGGGCCGACCCGAGGTCGTGACCGCCGAAGTCATGAGGTTAGGCTACCCTAACCCCGACGGAGCGAGCTACGGAGGCAGTGATGGCGGTCGTAGTGACCGGAGCAGCGGGATTCATAGGGTCGCACCTGGCCCGGCGCCTCGCCGGCCAGGGTCTGACCGTGATCGGGATCGACCGCCGCCCGCAGATGCCCGCCGAGGTGGTGCCGATCGTCACCGATCTCGCCAACCCGAGCCAGCAGGCGCGCGACGCCCTGCGCGACGCCGATGCGGTGTGGCATCTGGCCGCTCGGCCGGGCGTACGGGACCGCAGCCCGGACATCGAACGCAGACGGTTCCTCGACAACGTCTGCGCGACCCACATCGTGGTGGACACGGTCCCCGCTGATGTCCCCCTGGTTTTCACTTCGTCCTCCTCCGTTTATGGAGGAGCTCTCGGGGCACACGGGATCCGAGCCTGTGCGGAGACCGATGAGCCCGAGCCGAGAGGGGGTTACGCCCGATCCAAACTTCGGGCCGAAAGGGTATGCCTCCGTCGCGCCCGCGACGGGGGAGCGGTGTGCATCGCTCGTCCCTTCACCGTCGTGGGTCCGGGGCAGCGCGAGGACATGGCCTTGATGACCTGGTTGCGGGCCGCCCTTTCGGACCGACCGATCGAGGTGTTCGGATCGCTCCGGAGGAGCCGAGACATCACACATGTCGATGACGTGGTGTCCTGTCTGGTGGCCCTCGGCGAGCACGGCATGGGTCACACGGTCAACATCGGTACGGGCCATGCCTATCAGTTGCAAGACATGATCGACGCGATCGCAGCCGTGACGGAACGGTCGCTCACCGTGGTCCGGGTACCGGCTTCGACGGAGGAGGTCGAGGCGACCCTGGCCGACATCACGCTTCTGCGGACCTTAACCGGGCACGTTCCGCGCACCGACCTGAGAACGGTGATCTCCGAGCAACTGCTCACCATCGAACGAGACGAACGGAGGATCGAGATACACGCATGAGACCACCAAGGAAGATCGTTCTAGTTGCAGCCGTTGCGCTGCTGGCAGCCGTGACGGCCGGATGCTCGTCTGGCCGTGATGCTCTTACGATCTATTCAGGGCGGGACGAAGCGCTGATCGGCCCCCTGCTGGAACGGTTCAACGAAGAGACGGGCATACCGATCGACGTCCGCTACGGGGACTCCGCCGAACTGGCACTGCTCATCGAGCAGGAGGGGGAGGGCAGCCCCGCCGACGTATTCATCTCGCAGAGCCCTGGTGCGGTTGGGTACCTCGCGGACAAAGACATGTTGGCGACCCTGCCCGAGAAGATCTTGCAGAGGGTCTCAACGGACTTCGAGCAGTCGAGCGGCCATTGGGTAGGGCTGACGGCGCGCCAGCGCGTCCTCGTCTACAACACCGAGCTCGTTTCCGAAGATGAGCTGCCGTCGTCCGTACTCGATCTGACGGATCCTGCTTACGAGGGAAAGGTGGCGATCGCGCCGCCGAACGGCTCGTTCCAGGATTTCGTCACCGCGATGCGGCAGATGGAAGGTGACGACGTGGCACAGGAGTGGCTGGATGGCATGGCGGCCAACGATGCACCGACGTTCCCGGACAACAACTCGATCGTCGACGCGGTCGCGCGCGGGGAGGTTCCGATGGGCCTCGTCAACCACTACTACAACGTGCGCTACCTGACGGAGGATCCTTCCGCCCCCAGCCGCAACTATCAGTTCCCCGGAGATGACGTCGGGTCGGTGGTCCTCGCTACGACGACCTCGATACTGGAGGCGTCGGATCGCGCGGAGGAGGCACAGCGTTTCGTCGAGTTCCTCCTGTCTGAAGAGTCTCAGGAGTATTTCGCTGAGGTGACCTTCGAATACCCGCTGGCGGAGGGCGTGGAGCCATCCGATGCGCTGCCCCCGTTAGAGTCCCTGGCCCACCCGGACTACGACATCCAGCGTCTGGGAGAAGGCCTCACTCGAACGGTGGAGATGATCAGGAGCAGTGGTCTCCTCTAGGAAGAACGCTCGTCCCTCGAGCGGTTCGGCGTTCCTACACGTCGGGGCCGTGGCGATCGCCGCGGCCTTCGCCGTGCCGTTCGTGTATCTCGTCCACCAGAATCTCTTCGGGGATGGCGATGCATTCGCATTCCTCACGTCCGAGGAACTGGGACCACTCCTTCGGAGCATCGGCCTGGCGCTAGCGGTTTCGGCTTCGGCTGCCTTCACGGGCACGACTGCAGCCTGGTTGGTCGGTCGCACCGATCTCCCGCTGCGGCGGGTCTTCCAGGTCCTGCTGCCGTTGCCGTTGGTGATCCCGTCATTCATCGGGGCTTTCGTGATGCTCGCCGCATTCGCGCCGGGGGGTTTCCTCGCATCGATGCTGTCCCCCCTGGGGGTGGACTGGCTCCCGGCGGTCCGTGGAGCACTGGGGTCCTTCGTGGTGCTGACGTTGTTCACCTATCCCTACGTGTACCTCCCGGTCGTCGCGCGACTGAGGCAGCTGCCGTCGTCCCTCGAAGAGTCGGCTCGTCTGCTGGGGTCCGGGGCATGGCC
>JBKHYB010000256.1:0-3130 GCA_046565725.1 Actinomycetota bacterium | reverse complement strand
CGAGAGATCACTCCGTCATCGGCCTTCCAGTTCAGCGCCCGGTAGCCGGGCTGAAGGTCGGCGGTCGTGGCATCCATGCTGCCGCAGGTCTTGGTGCCGTCCTCGGTCTCTTCAGGGTCTACTCCGTCTTCACAGGGGACGACCTTGGTGAGCTTGGCGTCGACGGCGAGTGTGAAGGTCTGCTCGACCGCCTTCTTGTTGGTCAGCACGAGGGCCCGGGTTGCTTCATCCCAGGAGACGATCGTCGCCTTCTTGCCCTTGCCATGACCCTTCTTGGCCGTGGCGGGAACGATGAAGGCCGCCATAACTACCGACACTGCGGCAGCTAGCGCGATGAACGCCTGCATCTTGGAAACCTTGCGCAACTTCCGTCCTCCTTTACCGTTCGGCAGCTGGGCTACCTCCCTTGCAGGAGGCCCCTGGCTTTGCGCCCCCGCCTCGCGACGGGTTCGCCCTTTCGTGGGGTTGCCACCAAGACATGCATCGGCCGACCCGAGCTAGACCTTTAGGGCTACGGGCAAATTTCTGAAAAAGAATCTTTCGGACAACTAGGCCAAAGGGGCGCAGGCGGTCTGGATCAGGCCTATCAATAAGGCATCGTCCGCCGTCGCGACGGTCCGAACGTCCAGGATCAGGCGGTCGTCCTCGATGCGGGCTATGACCGGGATATCGCCGTGGCGTAGGGCCTGTGCGAGGCTGTCGCAGCTGCGTCCGGGGACCTCGACCATCACGCCCCAGGAGTCGAACTCGTGTTCGGGTAACGAACCACCCCCGGCGACACCGCTGACCGGCACCGCCCCCGCCTTCACCGATCCGCTCGACACCGCTTCGGCGATGGCCCTCGCCCTGTCCTCCAGCAACGCCAGGGACGCGGTCGCCATCGCCCACACAGGGATCTCGCCCATCCGTCCGTCGAGGTAGATGTCGAGGGTGGCCTGGAGCGCGGCCAACGTCATCTTGTCGACGCGCAACGCCCGGAGCAGCGGATGTTTGGAGAGCTTCTCGATCAGTTCCGCACGTCCGGCGATGATCCCCGCCTGGGGGCCGCCGAGCAGCTTGTCACCAGAGAAGGTGACGAGGTCGGCTCCGTCTCGCAGGGATCCGGCGACGGGAGGTTCCGAAGCGAACACCGAACCCGGTGGAGCTTCGATCAGTCCCGAGCCGAGATCGTGGAAGAAGCAGACCCCTCGTCCGCGCGCCAGCCGAGCGATCTCTCGGGCGGGCACCTCGGAAGTGAAACCGACGACCCGGTAGATGGAGGGATGCACCTTCAGGATCGCCGCGGTTTCGGGGGTGATCGCTCTTTCGTAATCCGCCAGGTGCGTGCGGTTGGTGGTCCCGACCTCGACGAGGCGGACCCCGGCATGGGCCATCACGTCCGGGATGCGGAACTCGCCGCCGATCTCGATCAGCTCGCCGCGGCTGATGATGACTTCTCTGTCCCGGGCGAGCCCGGCAAGGACGAGCAGAACTGCAGCAGCGTTGTTGTTGACTACCAAGGAGGACTCGGATCCAACCAGTGCATCGATCGAGGCTCTAGCGTGCGAGTAGCGATCTCCCCTTCGTCCTTCTTCGGTGTCGTACTCGAGGTTGGAGTAGTGGGATGCCACCGAACGCACGGCATCGATCTGCTCTTCGTTCAAGGGAACGCGTCCCAGATTGGTATGGATCAAGACCCCGGTCGCGTTGATCACCTTGGCGAGGCGCGAGCGTGATCTAGCGGCCAGCAAGAGTTGCGCTCTTTGTACGATCTGCGACTCTGACGGGCATGGGGTTCCACGTTGGATAGCGGTGCGTGCCTCGGCGATCGCCAGCCGAGCAGCGTGGGCTGCTTCGTGGTGCGGCGCATCCAGCCGGGAGAGCACTGCGTCCACACCAGGCAGGCTTCGGAATCCCTTGTCGTTGGTCATGGTTTGGGCCCTTTCGGTGCCAGAACGTAACGTTATCTAGGTTGAAGACCGAGTCAGGCAGGTATAAATATCCCTGCTACGTGGACTTTAAAATTGGGGATAGGAACGACGCTTGAAACGGATCAGCGTTGGTCTAGTTGAACCCGATCGGGAACAAGGTCGGGAGCTAGCCGAAGGCCTCATCGCCCAGTCCGCGCGCGTCCTCCTCGCTCCGTCTCTGATGGAACTCCAGCGCCACATGCGAGAGCGGCCCCTAGACGTGATCGTGCTTGGACCTTCCCTTGTCTCCGAAAGTGTCGGTCTCTCCTTAGCGTTGCGGAGCACGAGCGACGATCTGATCTGCGTCCTCGGCTCGCCCGACAACCCCGAGCATGTTGTCGAGATGTTGAGGGCGGGTGCCGATGCGCATCTCTCATATCCGGCAGATCTGGCTGAGTTGGTCGCTCGATTGACCGCCTTGGCGCGCCGCAAACCGCGCCGAGACATGGTGCTTCAGAGCGGAGACATCGCGATTCGCCTTCTCTCTCAAAGTGTCTTGAAGCGCAACCATCCTCTTCGGCTAACGAAGATCGAGTTCCGTTTGCTGCTGGTGCTCATGCGCCACATGGGTCGCCCGCTGGATCGTGCGCAACTGATCCGAGAGGTGTGGGGCTACGAGTATCTGGGTCGCTCTCGTCTGGTCGACATGGGCATCAAACGTCTGCGCGACAAGATCGAAGACGACCCATCGCATCCGCGCTACATCGTTACCGCTCGTGGCGGCTATTACTTCAGTCCCGAAGGGCGCGGTAGGTCGGGCCGCCTAGATCTCGCGTCGGGCTCCAACGGCTAACCAAAAGCGCCGTTCCCACGGCTACGAGCCCCAAGCTCAGGATCGTCCAGGTAGACGAAGGTAGCCCCGTGAACGGGAGCTGACCGGCTCGGATGCGCGTGCCGAGCACCTCTTCTCCGGAGAGGATCCGAAGGGTGAGCACTCGGCCCCCAGGGGTGACGCGGAACCTCATCAGTAGCTCAGAGCACCGGGCCTCTTCCACCTCGCCGTAACCGTAGCCGGGACTGTATGCGACGAGAGAATCGTCGACCGCTACGAGATAGTTGCCGGTGCCGACCTTCCCTCTTACCTTCCACGCGCCTTCGTCGTCGGTCGTGGTTCGCCCGATCAACCTGTCCTCTGCGATCTGGCGTTCGCGGTAGATCTCTACATCGCGGGACCCTAGGCA
>JBKHYB010000255.1:0-3141 GCA_046565725.1 Actinomycetota bacterium | reverse complement strand
GTCCACGCGGTCGAGGTCGGCGAACACGTTCGGCAGATCGGGCGGAAGGTCGAGTTCGAACGTCGCTTGACTTTCGAGGTCTGCGACGACCTTCCGGATGGCGGCACCGAGGTCGACGGCACCGGGCCGCAGCACGAGCTCCCTGCCCGATTCGAGTCGCGTGTAGTCGAGGAACTGCTGCACCAATCTCGACAGGTTGGAGGCCTGCCGTCCCATCGCGGCGTAGAGCTTGGATGCGATCTCGGGCGGGGTGTTGGGAGAGTTCTGCAGCATGTCGAGTGATCCGAGCAGCACCGTCAATGGTGTCTTCATGTCGTGCGATATCGAAGCGACCATCTCTTCTCGGGCCTTCGACGCTTCCTGGATCGCCTCCATATGGGCCAACGACGAACGGAGTTCCGCGTTGCTCAATGTGGCGGCTACCCGGGCTGCGATCTCCAGGCCGAGGGTGACGTACTCGTCGGTAACCGCCTCCGGTTCCTCTCCCACGAGAAGCATCGCACCGACCGTGGAATCGCCGCTCGTCAAGGGCAGAACGGCTGCCGAAGCGATCGGCCCGAGCGCGGTGGCCGGACCCAACAGAGGAAATCCTTGCTTCAAGGTAGGTGAGTGGATCGTCATGCCCTTCTCGAAAGAGGTTCGCAGGGACGATCCGGGTGGCAGAGGCCGACCTTCGAGGGAGGGGAGGTCCGCAAGGGCCGTCGATGCGCGGTCGTCGGCGACGACGCTACGCACGGTTCCATCGGTCACGACGATCATCGCCACGCCCAGTGAGGTCTCCATGGCCAACTCTTCGCAGACCTTGTGCAGCGAGGAGTGGGGATCGAACCCTTGGACGAGATGGTCGTTCACCCGGGCCAGCGATCTCCAACGATCGCGTTCCTTGTCGAGTTCGTGCGCGAGACGTTGTGTCTCCGACAGGTCCCGGGCCGCGTAGACGGTTCCGAGCAGTTTGCCTGCTCGGTCGCGAACCATCCCGATCGAGATGCTCACGGGGACGGTGCCCGAGGGTGTCGAGATGTTCGCCTCCATACTCATCTGCGTTCCGTTGGGCGCTGCTTCAAGGAGCTCCATCGGTGTCGACGGCACACCCTCCGGTAGGTATCCGGCGACCTGTGAGCCGACCAGTTCGTCGGAACGGACCCCGAACAAGCGCGCGGCGCCTTCGTTGGCAAGAGATATCTCGCCCTTGGGATCGGTGATCAGCAACGCATCCGACATCGATGCCAACGTTGCGTCGAAACGCACCTCTCCTTCGGCGCGCACCAACCGCTCGCTATCGAGTTCGAGTTGGATGCGTGACAGTTCCTCTATCGCTTGTGTGAGTCGTTCGTGAGTGGGATCGAGCCGGGACATGTCACCCATCACCGCAGGCGCAGGTAGTGGCATCCCTGACGATCTCACCGTGACCGGTGTGCATGTGGACGGCGCACGGCATGCACGGGTCGAACGAGCGGATCGCTCGAAGGATGTCGATGCCCTCGAAGTCCTCGCCGCGGTTCTCCTCCAGGATCGGCGTGTTCAGGATCGCTTCTTCGTACGGCCCCGGCGTGCCCCACGGGTCTCGAGGGCCCGCCATCCACGTGGAGGGGGTGAGGATCTGGTAGTTGGCCAGCACGCCGTCCTCGATCCGAGCGTGGTGCGTAAGGATCCCGCGACCGGCCTCCCAGTAGCCGACACCAACCCCATCGCGCTGTTCGTAAGGGCGAGACATCTCCGTTTCGCCGACGCGCAGAAGGTCGAAGCCCTGGAGGAGGAAGTTGTAGGCGGTCATCAGGCAGTAGGCGATGTGCACCGAGCGGGCGCGGTTGCGTTCGAAAGCATTGACCACGTGAGGTATCTCCCACGTGATCGTCGTCTCCGGCAGCGTGCCCTGAGGGATCGTTATCTCAAGACGTCCATGGCCGGACCGGATGAAGCTCGTCTGCACCAGTCCCATCTCGGCCGTGACCCACTGGCGCGCGAGGGGGCCAGATTCCATCGTCTCCCGGTCCCAACGCGGCGAGGTTGCCCACGAGTAGCGTTCCCTCAAACCGCGACTCTCGGGCTTGGCGATCGTCTCCTTGTTCCAAGGGTGAAAGGGACTGACCGGACTGCCGTCGGGCGCGTATGCAACATTGCTGCCGTCCGTCCATGCCTCGTAGAACGAGTGCTCGACGAACTCCTCGATGCCGAGGTTGATCCTGTTCAACGCGGTGGTCCTGAGCTCGCCGTCGACCACCACCCCGGGCGTCGAGTAGCGCTTGATCCCCCACGCATCGGCGTTGACGTAGGACGCGTCGTACACCGACGGGTCGTCCCACAGCCCAATCGTGATCAGGTTGGACTGCCGCACCCCAACCTGCCGATAACGAGGGTCGGCCTCGTAGAAGAACTCCACCATGTCTTCCCACAGTGCTGCGACGCGCTTCGCGTAGTCGAGGAGACGCACCATCCGGGCGAGCACCTGATTCAAGGTGCTGTGGTCGAGTTTGGTTCCGAGGCCGGCCGGGACTATCGCGGAAGGGTGCGGATACTTGCCGAAGATCAGCGACACGATCTCGCGCGCTCCACGCGTCGCCTCGAGCGCTTCCCGGTACAACGATCCAGTCAGCGGATTTAGCGCGGTCATGATCTCGCCGATCGTCATGATCCCGTGGGTGCCGGCTCCGGCGGCGGCGGTCCGCTCGGCCCGCGCCCAGAGTTTCGGGTTCGTCCTCGCGACCATCTTCTCGGAGTAGTCAGGTCCCGCGAGCAGGAACAGGTGCAGCGAGTGGTCGTACAACAGCTCGGCGGCCTCAGCGAGGTTGCGAGCGATGAGCGCCAGTGGCGGCGGGGTGACGCCGTAGATCATCTCCAACGTCATCGCGGCGCAGGTCGAGTGGACGCCACCGCACACACCGCACGCGCGGGAAGAGATATCGATCGCGTCGAGCGGTGTCCTGCCTTTGAGGATCAACTCGTAGCCGCGGAACAGGACCGCTTCGGAGTGGGCTTCGGTCACCACGCCTTCGGCGAGATCGACCTCGGTCCTGAATGCCAGAGCACCGGCGATACGTGTGACGGGGTCGATGTTGAAGACCTTGCTGCCGGCGCGTTCCCTCTGATCCGAGCGCGGCGAGAGGTTACGAGGCGCGGCCCCCTGCACCGTGAAATCGGCAC
>JBKHYB010000254.1:0-3154 GCA_046565725.1 Actinomycetota bacterium | reverse complement strand
TCGCCTTGCTGGCCTTGTAGCGGAACCGGTTGATGAACTCTTCGGTCTTGGCGATCTGCCGGGCCTGCTGCTTGGCAGCCGCAGCACGCTGCTCGATCATCATCTGTCGCTGGCGCACGAAGTCCTCGTAGTCGCCCTTGTAGGTGATCAGCTGCCTGTCGTCTATCTCGACAACCTTGTTCGCAACTCCGTCGATGAAGTCTCGGTCGTGTGAGACGAGCATCACGGCCCCTTCATAGGTCCGCAGGAAACCCTCCAACCACTCCACGGATTTGACGTCGAGGTGGTTCGTAGGCTCGTCGAGCATCAGAAGGTCCGGTTGCGACAGCAGGAGTTTGGCCAAGGCGATGCGCATCATCCAGCCCCCGCTGAAATCGTCAGTGGGTCTGTGGTGGTCAGACTCCCTGAAGCCGAGCCCGGCCAGGATCCTCTTGGCGTCGGCCTCGATGCTGTACCCACCCAGAGCGGAGAAGCGATCCTGAAGGCGGCCGTACTCGGCCACCAGACGCTCGCGTTCCTCACCTTCCGGGGTGGCGGCCATCTCCTGTTCGAGGATCTCGAGCCGATGCCCGGTCTGGGTCACCTCGGCCCCCGCACTCAAGGTCTCCTCGATCAGCGTGCGACCTCTGAGATCGTCGGTCTCCTGTCTAAGGTGACCGATCACCACTCCCTTGGCGACGGAGATCTCGCCCTCGTCGAACTCCTGCTCCCCACAGATCATCTCGAACAGGGTCGTCTTGCCGGACCCGTTGGGCCCGACGAGAGCTACTCGATCGCGCGCCCAGATCTGCATCGACGCGTCGACGAACAGGCGACGCTCGCCGAACGACTTATGCAGACCCGAAACGGTGATCACGGACTACCTCTCACTTCACGGGCCGCGCTGCCGCGGCCGGGACACTCCTAGTGTCGCCGACCGCGGCCGGAGGACTGGACTAGAACCGGAAGGGAGCCTTCTGGACCAGTTTCACGTTGCGATCTCCAGGGGTTCCGTTGGCGGCACAGGTCGCCTGGTTCTCACGGATACATGCATCGAAGTAGGCCTCGACCCGCGATATCGCGGCGAGGCGCATGACGGGATCGGTCTCGTTATCCGGGTCCGGCTTGGCCGCGTGATCGACGACGGTCGTGTAGATGAATACCGAGCCCGGCTTGCCGTTACGCCCGGGCTTGTAAGCGATCTCGATCAACCTCGATTGCTGTGGCCAATCGATGTGGGCAGCGGTATTGACCTCCCACAGCCCTCGGGCGGGATCGGTTCCGGTAGGGGCATGGATCGGAGAGATCCGGTTGTTGTGCTCGTGACCGTTGACCCAGGCCACGACGTTCGGATACCGGGTCAGGAGGCTTCCAAGCCCCTCCCCATCCGCGCACCCTTCGCCATCGGCGGCGCTGTAACAGTGCAGCGGGGCCATCCCCTCGGGCACTTCGTCGGGCATCGAGGTATTCGCCAAGGTTTGCGATGTGTGGTGGCTGAACAGAACGATCAGTTTGTTGCGCCCGTCGGTGTTCCGGCGCCTGACGCCCTCGGCGTCGTAGTAGGTCTTGGAGTTCCGTCGAAGCTGGTCCTCGATCCACCGGAACTGTGCGTCGTCCAACTGGCCTTCCGGGCCCCCCGAGTAGGAGATCGTGTCCATCGAGATACCGACGACCTTCCTGGAGATGTCGAAGGCGTAGTAGCCGGCTTTGTCGGATGCCGACGTCAAGGGGTCGTCCGGAGCGGCGCGCAGGCCGTGGCCGCGCGGGGCGCCGCTCGTGTCGTCGAACTCCTTGATCAGATCGGACTTGTCGAGAAAGGTGCGACTCTCATCGGCAGGGACCTCGGTCGCCGACTCCGTGTACAGGCGCGTGAACTCGGCTGCCAAGGTGCTGCTGTCCAACGACTCGGGACAGTCGTACTCCTCTAGGTTCTGGAACACCTTCTGGTTGCGGATGACCACGGCACGGAAGGCCGGTGACCGCGTGATGCTCCCCTGGATCAGCCCGTCGTGGTTGCCCAGCACCACGTACCAGGGCTGCTTCGTCCCGGTAGCGTTGAACGGCTGCTGTGCCTCCTCCAGGATCTCGTCGGGCAGAGCTCCGGAGAACTGCGCCTGCGTGTAGCCGTCGTATCCGGGTGCCCCGGAATCGGGGGTGACGTTCTTGCCGTCCAGCAGATCGATGAACCACCGCAATTCGTTCAACTGGTTGCTGTCGATGTTGTCGCCCGTGGAGATAGTGAAGTCCAGAGAACGGCCGGTCGCAGGTCCTTCGTTGAGGGCCGACAGAACCTGCAGCATGGCCTCGCCCACCTGCGTGGACATGGCCTCCTGGACGCGATACGCACTCGACAGCGAGGGGTCGCACATGTCGAAGAACTCGACCCGGCCGGGAGATTCCTCATCGATCGTGTGGACGTCGCTGAGCTGCTTGAACCCGGCGACCGGGGTTCCCTTGCCCCTGGCTCTATCCCAGTCAAGCTTTCGAACCATCCGGGTTTCGCCCGGTCCATACCGCAAGGAACCTTGTGCGTCGCCGACGATCGTTCGATCTAGCGTGGTCTTGACGTTTCCGGCGGTGGTCGCCGGACCGGCAGCCAGGACCGCCCCTAAGAGCGCTACCCCCAGCACCGCGGAGATCCGTCTCATCCGGTTCTTCCCTCCCTGTAAGCCATGGTGGCCCCATGCAACTACGCGGGTCTCTCGCTCTCAATACGTATCTGCTGCGAGGTGGGCTCTTATGGGCCGGGGTTCGCTACGCTGGTCGGGCGGACTCCCCACGGAGGTGACGACGATGACGGAAACATCCAAGACCGAGGAACAGTGGCGATCCGAACTCTCTCCCGAGCAGTATGCGGTGCTGCGCGAGAAAGCCACGGAGCCGCCCTTCACGGGCAAGTACGTCTACGTGAAAGACGACGGCGTCTATCGCTGTGCGGCCTGTGGGGCGGACCTGTTCTCGTCGGAAACCAAGTACGACTCCGGCAGCGGCTGGCCCAGCTTCACCGACCCGGCCAACCCCGCGAACGTTGAGCTGAAGCCCGACCATAGCCACGGCATGGTGCGCACCGAAGTCCGCTGCGCCAAGTGCGACGGGCATCTGGGCCATGTCTTCCCCGACGGGCCGGGCGTCAACGGCCTGCGCTATTGCATGAACAGCGCCTCGCTCGACTTCA
>JBKHYB010000253.1:0-3154 GCA_046565725.1 Actinomycetota bacterium | reverse complement strand
CCCCGATCGAGAGCCTCGGGCTGTCGCGGAGTATGAGAATCGGTTAATCCTGCCGATCCGGCGGGTTTCGTGGCAGGAATCTCAGCATGGCGCGTATAACTCTTGTTAGCGCGAGCTTTGGACCCAAGGGCCTTCACTTTCTTAGGGAGCCGGGCCCTGCCTTCTCTCCATAGGGGAGGTTCCGGGACGGGGATAGGAGAGGGTCTCTTTGCTAGGAACCCTATCGGGGATCGGTCCGCTTGAGATGCTCGCGGAACTGTCCGACGCGGTGATGGTTTCGCGTATCGATCGAGTGACCGGCGACAGAACCATAGAGTGGGTGAATCCGGCCTTCGAGCGTTTGATCGGCTTGGACTCGGCCGACGTCGTGGGTCGCGGTCTGGACTCGATCATGGAGTCGGGCTCCGACGAACACGTCCGCTGGGGCGAGATCGATTCATGGCTCAAGCAAGGCAAGTCCATGCGCGTCCAGATGCTGTCGACGACGGCTGACGGACCCACTTGGCTCGACATCTCCCTGACACCTCTACCGACCGATGGCCCCGAGGCCCTGGTCATCGGGATCGGTCGCCCCTTGGACACGATCACCCTCCCCGAAGGCCCGGTCATCACCCGCGAGACCTTCCTTTCTACAGACGATGAATCCGGCCTGGCACTGGCCTGCGCCTCATGTTCGAAGTTCCGCACGGCTGCGGGGAACTTCAAACATCCGGTGATCTTGCTGCGCGACGAACTCGGCCTAGAGGTATCGCACGGCCTCTGCCAGGACTGTTTCGAAGAACTAAGCCCCTAACAGTTTCTTAGTCGGAATCTGGTCGACTATCGACCATTTCATGCCGCGGAAAGTGGGGTAAGACGGTAAGGAGGGGGTGCATTTGACGAGATCGAGCCCTGACCTTGACATCTTGCGAGCGGCTTATGAGGACCTTGCCGATGCCGTAGATGTCAGCATGCCCGACGAACGTCACGGTTTCTCGATCGTTTACGTGAACCCGGCTTTTGAGGAATTGCTCGGCCATCCCGCCGACGAAGTGGTCGGCACCGCCGCCGACTTCTGGGATCTTGCGGACGGTTCAGCCGGCAAGCGTGAGGATCTCGTCGCCGCTCTCGCCCGAGGCGAAGCGGTGAGGCTGCGTCCTCAGGTTCGAACCGCCGACGACGAGTTGATCCGCGTTGACCTATCGCTCAGTCCGATAACAGGATCGTCCGGCCCCATGGTGGTCGGGATAAGCCGGCGCGTCGACGACATCGTGCACGTTCCGTTCCGTTCCGGGTCGCTGGACCTGGTAGAGATCTGCTCGGGATGCGGACGCATCAGGACCCCCGATGGGGAGTTCGTTGCAGTGGAGGAACTACTGAGCGAGGTCCTGGGTAGTGTGATCCAGCGAGGTCTGTGCCAGGCCTGTTACGAGCTGGCCGACCCTACGGATCTCTAGATACGGATCATTTGGCAGCGGCCCACAGCGCGTTGGGGATGTCCTCGAGCCGTTCCTTCGATAGGCATATCTCGATGCCGAGTTGGTCCGCACGACGGAGCACGTCTCTGTCGAGATAAGCCGAGTAAAGGATGAAGCGCTGTCCGGGCCGCAGTTCTAGGATCCGCTCGGCGGCATCGAGGCCATTCATGCCCGGCATCATCATGTCCATGATGATCACGTCGGGGTCCATGTAATCGATGCTGTCGATCGCCCCCTGGCCGCTGTCCGTCTCCGCGAGTACGTAGAGTCCGTTATCGGCGGCCGTGATCGTGATCCTCACGAGGTGACGCACATCTTCCTGGTCGTCGACGATCAGAGCCCCGATCGTTCTCATCCACGCATCGTGGACCATCCTCGCTCTGCTGGATATGGCCCATCTGCATCACTTCACGCCACCCCACCCGCTGATAAGAACTAGGCCGGACAGCGGAACCCCTGACGCCGGGAAGCCGTTCCTGACTAGAAAGTGGGGCGGCAGGGTTGGTTGCGGATCTGGCACGGAGGCAACGGAGCCTGGGCGGTCTCGCCCTCCAGCAGCGGCAGAGCCACCGACGACAGCCCCGGCCCGGTGTAGATCGTGTTCCGAGCGGGCGTCGGCAATGCCGCGAACCCCCACAGGTCCGGCTTGACGTGAGGTGCCTCAACGTAGATCCGGAGGGCAGAGCCCTTACGGAAGGCGTGAGCGAACGGGAACACCTCGATCCGCACCGGCGTGGGTTGCCCCGGGATCAGCGGCAGCGAGTCCTCGAGGAGATGGGTCTGATAAGGCCGCAGCGCGGTGGACTGGGACTCGTCGAGGGCGCGGTGGCTGGCGCGCAGCCATCCCTGCTGCACGAACATCTCCTGCCCGTCGGGTCGCACCTCGGTGACGGTCACCTGGAAGTCGGTATCGGCAGCGGTCGACGACACGACCAGGTCGACGCTCGCCGGTCCCGCCAGGACCTTGTCCGAGTCGAACGGCGTCGTCTCGAAGAGCGCGTAGGTGCCTTCGGCCGGCGTCTCGGTCCACGATGCTTTGGTCTGATCCGGCAGTTGGCCCACGAGCTTGTAGCCGCCCCGCTGTTGGGTGCCGACGACCGGAGCGTAGTTGTAAGCCACCGTTCCGGGGGCCGCGTCCGCTTCGGTCAGCTTGCCGTCGGCCGAGAGGTTGAGCCTCCAAGCCTTCGTTTCCGGCGCGGGCCAATCGGCGTAGGTCGCGATCCAAGCCGGGGTCCGGCCCCCGCCGGCGCCGGTCTCGAAGTTGATCTGCGCCTTGTCTTCGGCCTGATAGCGAGCCAGCGCCTCTTCGAAGGTCTCGGCCCTGGTCGTCTGAGGTCCTTTGCCGTTGGCCGGACCCGATGGGTTGCCCTTGGCGTTGCCGGGCGGGTCGAACTCGGTCACGGTCCCGCCCTGGAAGCGTGCCGGGATCTCGCGAGCCAGATAGAAGGAGAGGAACTCGTCGATGTAAGGCAGGACGTGGCTTCCGTAGTACTCGCCGTGGTCGCCGTTGGTGGCGAGCATCCGCCACGGGAGTCCGTCGGCGAAGCGCTCGGTGAGCTCCGTCGCCCGCGATCCGACCTGCTCGTCTTGCCACGACTCCACGAGCATCGTCGGTACCGAGATGTTGTTCGCCCAGTACCACGGCGACCGCTCGTGGAACAGCGCCCCGTCGTAAGGGTTGGCGAGAGCCTTCACGA
>JBKHYB010000252.1:0-3160 GCA_046565725.1 Actinomycetota bacterium | reverse complement strand
CAAGGCGATCATCGAGAAATCGGCGGAGGAAGCGAACGCGGCCGCGGAGTACACCGCCGCGAGCATCCGGCACCTCGAAGAGATCGATTCCACCAACCTCGAAGCGCTGCGGTGGGCGGCGGATGAGGCTTCCCCGGCCCCCGACGGCGCCGTGGTCGTGGCCGATCTACAGTCGGAGGGGCGCGGGCGATGGGGTCGCACCTGGGTGGCAGGCCCCGCATCTTCGCTGATGTTCTCTCTGGTCCTGCGACCCTCGTTGCCGCCCGACCGGCTGGAGCTGCTGACCACGCTGATGGGGGTCGCTACCGCGGAAGCGGTCGCCGAGGTCACCGGGCTCAAGACGGGATTGAAATGGCCCAACGACGTCGTCGTGAACGGCCGCAAGCTCGCCGGGATCCTCGTCGAATCCCAGAGCCGAGGCGGCCGCATCGAAACGGTGGTGGCCGGCGTCGGCATCAACCTGGATCTGAGTGACGTCGACCTGCCCGAAGAGGTGGCGGCGCGCGCCACCAGCATCGCCGAGCTCGGCGTGGCGGTGCCCGGCCGCCCGCAACTGCTGGCTACGATCCTGTCCTGGGCCGAACCGCTCTACGACAACCTCTGGACCGATGCCGGGCCCCCCGAGGTCGTGGCTCTCGCCGGTGCGCGATCGGTCGTTCTGGGGGCCGAGGTCACCTTGCGTCTCTCGGACGGCCGAACCTCGACCGGCGTGGCGCGCAGGCTGCTCGCCGATGGCTCTCTGGTGGTCGCTTTCCCCGACGGTGAGCGTCCCGTGCGCTCCGGCGAGATCGTCAACCTGCGCGAGGCATGACCGACGGCTTTAGTGGCAGACCCCAGGAAGGATGACGGCCGCACGGGTCCTGTCTCCCGGCTGGCGGTATCCGTCGAGGGGTCTCCTAGCCGTCGATGGGCCTGCTCGAGCCGTCTGTGGCGAGCTGCACCAAGCGTGTACTGAGTTCGGTGATGGCAACCGGTTCGTCC
Source organism: Actinomycetota bacterium (assembly GCA_046565725.1). Taxonomy (GTDB): domain Bacteria; phylum Actinomycetota; class CADDZG01; order CADDZG01; family WHSQ01; genus CALMBW01. The sequence goes on along the minus strand of JBKHYB010000252.1, from coordinate 2,179 downwards.
TCACCCTCCACCACGAGCACCCGTTTCCCCTCGTGAAGTGTCATGGAGAGCGCCTGGTTCAACTCGTCCTCCGAGAACGGCTTCTCGATCCAGTGCACGATGTTGTCCGGAGCCAACGCCTGATCTCTGGGCACTGCGCTGATGACGATCACCGGTATCTCGGCAGTAGTCGGGTTGTTTTGAAGCTCCAGGGCAGTTTCGACTCCATCCATGCCCGGCATCAGCAGATCGAGGAGCACCGCGGCGGGGCGGAACTCCGTAGCCAGCTGGAGGGCTTCGCTGCCCGAGCCGGCCGTCAACACCCGATAGCCACTTTCCTGAAGGGTCGCCCCCACGATCTCCCTGACGGAGGGGTCGTCGTCGCAGATCAGGACGAGCGGACCTCGCCCGGCAGGGGCCGAACGTGCTCCGTAGACGGGGAGTGCTTCTGGGATCGTGAAGTAGAAGGTGGAGCCTTGGCCGAGGACGCTTGTGGCCCACAGCTCGCCGCCGTGTTGCTCGACGATCCACTTCGAGATGGACAGACCCAGCCCCGAACCACCCTTCTGCCGTGAATCGGTTGCATCGACCTGGGTGAACTTTCCGAAGATCTCTTTCAGCTTCTCATCGGGGATACCCCGCCCATGATCCTTCACAAAGAACCGGGCACCATCGCGACCGAGGCTGTAGCCGATCTCGACCCGACTCCTCGGCTCGGAGAACTTCACGGCGTTCGAGATCAGATTGATCACCGTCTGTTCGATGCGGTCCTTGTCCCCGTATATCTGACAGGGTGGTCCCTCCACCAGGACCATCTCGACTTGGGTCTCGAATGCGAACGACCGCAACGCATCCAGCGAGTCCTCGACCACCGATCGTGCGTCTATCCACCCAGGCACCAGGTCGAGTTTCCCACTCCGCATCTTCTCGAAATCGAGGATGTCGTTGACGAGCCTGATGACCCGCACGGTGTTGCTTTCTGCGATATCGATCATGCGCCTGGCCTGTGGGTCGAGTTCCCCCGTCATGCCTCCTCGGAGCAGCCCTAGCGCACCCCTGATAGAGGTGAGAGGCGTTCGTAGTTCGTGACTCACGATGGAGAGGAATTCGTTCTTCGCTTGTTCCACCTGCCGATAGCGAGCGATGTCCTTGAGGAGGTTCCACATCCGGAACAGCACCAGGCCGAACATGACCGCCGACAAGAGAGTGAGTGCCCTGACCTCTGGATGGTCTCCATTCGTCCCGTGTCTGAAGATGGCCCACAGGGGGATCGCGGTAGAGAAGGTGAGCAGCACCATCAGCCCGCGATCGCCGAGAAGTCTCTCTTGGCTTCCAACCCGAGGTTCGGTGAGGTCGGTCATCGACGGATGCAGTGCAGTCACGCCGATAGCGACGAAGGAACCGGTGTACAGCACCAGCGACAGGGTGTCGTAGTTGAAGATTCCGAGAGAAACCTCACGGAGGTATTCGATATCGGAGAAGAGCTGCAGGGAGACGGTCGCGGTCAAGAACCAGAACGCGGCAGACCGTTTGAGCGGCAAGAAGAGCAGCATCATCAGGACGCCGACGAGGAGGACATCTACCGTCGGGTAGGCCATCACGAAGACGAGTTCGTGGAGCGAGTAAGCAGATCCTTCCACCGAGGATTCTACCGTGAGCTCCCACGCGAGGACCGCTATCCCCAAGATGAAGATGACGAGGTCGACCATCGAACGACGGTTGTCCCGTTTCAGATGCATCAAGAGCATCGCTACGAAGCCGGAGACGATGAGCAGATACCCCGCTACGAAGAGGTAGTCGGCAAGCGATGGGTAGCCGTAGTCCCAGCCCCAGTTGACCGTGGCCGGATAGAACAGGAAGTCACCGATCAGGTAGGGGATGTGTCCGGCGATCAGCAGCATCCAGGGCAGGACCCTTGATGGTTTGTTGAGAGCGACACCGGCCACGAGGCCGACGAACCCGAGGAGGTGGATCGATAGGTATAGCCATGGAGATACCGATCCAGCACCCGGCAAGCGAGCGTAGATCGACGCCATCAGTGCGCCGGAAACGAGCAGCAGCACCCATCCCCTCACGTTCGACCATGAGTGGAGCTGAGCCGTCCGTTCCATCTCCCCCCTCCGCATCTTTACCCTTGTACCCTGGAAGCAGGTCGAAAGGGGGTGTCGTAACCAGACCGTTACGGCGCTCCATCGACGCA
>JBKHYB010000251.1:0-3163 GCA_046565725.1 Actinomycetota bacterium | reverse complement strand
GTTTGAAATCCCGCCACACCACTGCGCCGACCGCCCCCTCGCCTAGGTCCGGTTCGGCCGCTTGCACCGCGTCCTGGGGTACCTGTTCCTCGGTCATGCCGACCAAGGGCAGCAGAGCCGTTTCACCCGCAGCGAACTCGCCCTTGGCGACGACAGCTCCCCCTTCTTTTGTCACCGGAGCGGCCGGGACCACGGTTGCGGTCGGATAAGCACCGGGAGCATCGACGGCGTTGGCCGGCACCTTGAGGGCAGCGTTGACGGTGCCGAGGTCCGGGCTCTTCTCGTACATCACGCCTCGCCAGATAACTCCGGTGGAGAGGAAAGAGATGGCCATCGGCATGAACAGCACGATCTTTATCGCGGTCGCGTAACGGACGCGTTCGGTCAAGATGGCAAAGACCAGGCCCAGGCCGGTGATGATCGCTGGAGCGGTCAGCACCCAGATCGCATTGTTCTTGATCGCGGTGACGATGCGATCGTTATCGATCATCTCCTGGTAATGCCCGAGGCCGATCCATTGCCGGGTGTCGGAGGTCTGGAAGCTCTGGGCGACCGTGTCGATCGTGGGGTAGATGACGATCGCTCCGAGCAGGATCAGAGCAGGGCCGAGGAAGGCGATGGCCAGCCAACGCTTCGCGCTGCCGGGAGGGCGTCCCGATGCTGCCTTGGACTTGACCCCTACTTCTGCAGCGGTGCTAGCCATCGCTCTCCCCTCGGCCCCGGCGTCCTACTTGTAGGCCTTGGCCGCGTCCTGCTCCAACGCTTCGGCGATCCCCTGCGCGTCGTCGGGGTTCTTCAGGAAGTCCTGGAAGCGCAGGAACAGTCCCCGTCCGACGGTCCCACCGAACTCGGCCGGCTGCAGGTCGGAGAGATCGAACCTGAAGACCTCGGCACTGGCAACGGCCTCCGCCGAACGACGGGTCAGGTCGTCCGGGTAGACCGAGGTGTCGAGGTTCTGGTTCGGTGACGTGAATCCACCGCGCTCGGCCCAGACCTCGGCTGCCTCCGGGGTCGCCAGGAAGCGCAGTAGCTCCTGCGCGCTGGGGTTGTCCGTCAATGCCACGGCAACGTCCCCACCACCGACGACGGCCGGTTCCGACCCGTCGATCGACGGGAAGTCGAAGAAGTCGAAATCGGTCCCTGCTTCCGCCTGCGTCTCGCCGGAGATGACGCCGGCCACGAAGTCACCCTCGTACACCGTCGCCGCCTTGGGCGGATCGGCGAAGACCTGGCTCACCGATGTCGGGAAGTCCGTGTTGAGAGCACCATCGACCCCACCGGCGATCGACGAACCGTCGCCGATCAACTCTCCGAAGACCTCGAGGGCCTGGATCACGCTGTCGTCCGTCCAGGGGATCTCGTGTGCCGCGAGCTGGTCGTACATGTCCGCCCCAGCGGTTCGGATGTAGATGTTCTCGAACCAGTCGGTCAGCACCCAGCCGTCGGCGCCGCCGATCGATACCCACGGGGTTCCCGACGAGTTCACCGTCTGTGCCGTTTCGAGCATCTCGTCCCAGTCGGTGGGAGGCTCGACCCCGGCCTGTTCGAAGATCGCCGTGTTGTACCACCAGGTCGACTTGTTGGCGGCCTTGAAGTACACGCCGTAAAGCGCTCCGTCTACCGAACCGAGATCCATCCAGACCGGAGCGAAGTTCGCCTCCAGCTCGGCCGCTACGTCTTCGTTGGCCTCGACCAGGGACCCTTCGCCTGCAAGGTCACGCAGGAGCCCAGGCTGCGGCAGCATCGCTACGTCGGGTGGGCTGCCGCCCTCGATCTGTGTGCCGAGGTACGCGCCAACATCATCACCCGTAGAGCTGTACGACGCCTCGATACCGGTCTCTTCCGTGAAGGCCTCCAGGACCGCCTCGAAGCTCTCCTGCTCGGCCCCCGTCCAGACCGCCGCCACCTTTACCGGATCGCCACCTTCGCCTCCGGCGTCTCCACCGTCTTCCTCACCGTTCTCGCCTACATCGCCGCCCGCACAAGCGGCGGTGACCAGCATCAGGGTCATCAGCAGGACCAACAACTTCCTTGGGAGTCTCAACGCGTTCCCCTCCTTCGCTTGAGCATTCGTACTCGTCCTTCGCGTGATCATTCGTAGATGCCGAGACCTGACTCGGGGTCGAAGAAGTGCATCTGGGCCGTGTCGACGACAAGCTCTGCGTCGTCCCCATTGGAGATCGCCGACTTCGGATCGACCTCAGCGACGAACTCGTTACGGCCGGAAGATGCGCGCTTCTCGAGTTCCTCCAGCTGCTCACCACCTACGTCGGCGGCGAGTTCCTTCATGTCCTCTGTCATCACGAGCGGCGCGTCGATCTCGAAATGCAACAGGGTTTGGGTGCCTAGGGCCTCGACCAGATCGATCCGCGCTTTCAGGGTGGAGAGCTTGCCGCTCTCTCCGACCAAGGCCGCGTCCTCCATGTCCTGCGGCCGGATACCGACGATCACATCACGCCCGACGAACTTCTCGAGCCCCTTCCGCTCCTTCAGAACCTTGCCGTCGACCTCGATCGGTTGCCCACCTATATTCACCCGCAAAGAGCCGTCGGATCTCTCCAAAGAGGACATGACGAAGTTCATCGAAGGACTTCCGATGAACCCCGCTACGAAAAGGTTGTAGGGACGCGCGAACAGGTTCTGCGGCGATCCGACCTGTTGCAGTTCGCCCTTCTTGAGGACGGCCACGCGGTCCCCCATCGTCATCGCCTCCACCTGGTCGTGCGTGACGTAGATCGTGGTGACCTTCAGATCGTCTTGGATGCGAGCGATCTCACTACGCATCTGGACCCTCAGCTTCGCGTCGAGGTTGGACAGAGGTTCGTCCATGAGGAACGCCTGCGGTTTGCGCACGATCGCCCGACCCATGGCAACGCGCTGGCGTTGACCTCCGGACAGTGCTTTCGGTTTGCGATCGAGGAACTCTTCGAGACCGAGTATGCGCGCCGCCTCTTTGACGCGCTGGTCCATCTCCGCCTTGTCGACCTTCGCCAACTTCAGGGCGAAAGCCATGTTGTCGTAGACCGACATGTGCGGGTACAGGGCGTAGTTCTGGAACACCATCGCGATGTCGCGATCCTTCGGGGAGAGGTCGTTCACGACGCGGTCGCCGATCGTCACCGTCCCGTCCGAGATCTCCTCGAGGCCCGCGATCATCCGCAGC
>JBKHYB010000250.1:0-3183 GCA_046565725.1 Actinomycetota bacterium | reverse complement strand
CGTGTCCCAGGACCAGAACACGCTTGAGGTGTCCGAGCAGTTGGCCAACAGTCGCCGTTGCCTCCTCCAGGCTGCCGACATCACCTTCCTGGTCTCGAGGATCGAACGACAGATCGCGGGTTGGTGCGAGGTGTACGTGCGGGATTCGGTGGTTCAGGTCGAGAACGTGATGACCTTCCCCGAGTTCCGAAACCGCGGGATCGCTTCATCCCTCGTCAACGCAGGCCTTCGGCTCGGTTACTCGGCCGGAGCAGACCTCGGATTCCTGATCGCCGACGACGAGGACTGGCCGAAGCTCCTCTACTCGAAGCTGGGCTTCGCGCCCGTCGGCCACATGCACGAGTTCACCCTCTCCAACTAGCCAGTTTCCTAACAAGAATTGACCCCCCTATGGGGGACTTTCTTGGCGCGAAAAATCGGAGCCGCACCGGAGAGGTTTCCGCGCTCGAGATAGCCCCTATAGGGGGGCGAAAACTTGTTAGGAAATGCGGGGGTCCCAGCGGGTCTTGGGGGCTATCGGGGCCAGGAGGATGCGGTCCTTGTAGCGCTGGATCGTCTCGAGGATGTGGGCCACGACGTCTTCCGTCAGCAGGTGCGGCTGCAGGCCGAGCTCCATCAGTTTCGTGTGGGCCGCGTTGTAGTAGTGCTCCTCTGCCTCGATCCGAGGATCCGGCATGCGGTCGATCTCTACGTTGATGCCGACCGAGTCGCCGACCTTGCGGACCAGCTCGGCGAGCTGCAGGACCGACCACTGTTCGGTGAACTGGTTGAAAACGCGGTACTCGCCGGCGCTCGCCGGATTCTCGACGGCCAGGCGGATGCATTGCATCGTGTCGATGATGTTGAGGAAGCCTCGGGTCTGACCCCCCTTGCCGTAGACGGTTAGCGGGTAACCGACCACGGCCTGGACGCAGAAACGATTGAGAGCGGTGCCCAGCACCTCGTCGTAGTCGAACCGGGTGCAGAGCCTCTCGTCGAGGTCCGTCTCGTCGGTCCGGATGCCGTACACGACCCCTTGGTTGAGATCGGTTGCCGCCAGTCCCCAGATGCGACAGGCGAAGTGGATGTTGTGGCTGTCGTGAACCTTGCTGAGGTGATACATCGAGCCGGGCATCTTGGGGAACGGCAGCACATCGGTCCGGCCGTTGTGGCTGATCTCGATGAAGCCCTCTTCGATATCGATGTTGGGGGTGCCGTACTCACCCATCGTTCCCAGCTTCACGAGGTGGGCGTCGGGCGTGATGTCCCGCATCGCATAGAGAACGTTGAGGGTGCCGACCACGTTGTTCGTCTGGGTATCGACGGCGTGGCGGCGGTCGATCATCGAGTAGGGAGCGCTGGGCTGCTCGCCGTAGTGGACGACCGACTCGGGCCGGAACCGGTTGAAAACCTCGTCGACGAACTCCGGCGCCGTCAGGTCCCCGATGAAAGCGTGGATCTCCTTGCCGGAGACCTCTTTCCAGGCTCGGACCCGCTCCTGTAGCGGCAGGATCGGGGTCAGTGAATCGGCCCCCAGCTCGGTCGACATCGACCGACGGAGGAAGTTGTCCACGACGGCAACGTCGTGGCCTGCCTGGGATAGATGCATTGCGGTGGGCCAGCCGAGGTAGCCGTCCCCGCCCAAGATCAGTACTCGCACGCCGGGCAGGTTACCCGATGGAAGAGGGCTTGAACCGCTCGTCGTGGGACGATGGCTGGATGGCAAGGACCCAGCGGCCCCCACTCATCGACCGATACGGTCGCACCGCCTCGGATCTGAGGCTGTCGGTGACCGACCGGTGCAATTTCCGCTGCCGCTACTGCATGCCGCCCGAGGGCCTTGACTGGCTCCCGCGCGATCAGATCCTCAGTTTCGAGGAACTGATCCGTCTGGCGGCCGTGGCGGTCGAGAGTGGGATCCGCTCGATCAAGGTGACCGGGGGCGAACCCCTCGTGCGGAAACACCTTCACGTGTTGATCCGTGGCCTTCGCGCTCTCGGCGACGACCTCGACATCTCCCTGACGACCAACGGCTTCCTGCTCACCGAGCATGCGGAGGCGTTGGCGGAGGCAGGCCTCGATCGGGTGACGGTGTCATGCGACTCGCTCGTCAGGCACCGCTTCGAGGAGATGACACTGCGTGACGGACTGGAGCGCGTGATGTCGGGCTTGGACGCGGCTGCAGCTTTCGGGCTCACGCCGGTGAAGATCAACACCGTGATCATGCGAGACGTCAACGAGGACCAGATACTCCCGTTCACGGAGCTGGCGCGCAGGACGGGGTACGAGGTCCGCTTCATCGAGTACATGCCGCTCGATGCTCAGGACGAGTGGTCCGCAGATGCGGTCGTCGGCGCGACGCAGATACTCGAAACGATCGCTGCCGTCTACCCGCTCCTATCCATGGACGGAACGAGGTCGCCCGCGACGTCGTTCCGCTTCGCCGACGGCGCGCCGGGGGCCGTTGGAGTGATCCCATCCGTGTCCCAGCCGTTCTGCGATTCTTGCGACCGGGTCCGGATCACCGCGGACGGTCAGATGCGTTCGTGCCTGTTCTCGCTGGACGAAACCGATCTGCGCGGCCCCCTCAGGCAAGGTAAGGATGATGACGAACTGGCCGCACTCATGAGGGATTGCGTGGCCGCCAAGTGGGCCGGTCATCGCATCGGACAGCCCGATTTCGTCAAACCGTCGCGTTCGATGTCGTCGATAGGCGGCTGATGGCAGAGATCACATCGGGACTGACGACCCAGAGCCTTGACCCGGGGGCCGCGCTCGCTACCGCCGAGGATCCGTCGTGTGGAGCGGTCGCCTCGTTCGTCGGGACCGTTAGACAGACCCCAGCAGTGTCCGGGAGCGCCGGCCGAACCGTCCTGGCTCTGGAGTACGAGGCGCATACGGAGCTCGCCGAACGTCGCCTCGCAGAGATCTGCGAGGAGGCAGCGGAACGATGGAGTCTCGCCAAGGTGGTGGCCTTGCATCGGCTGGGCCGGTGCGAACTGGGCGATCCGACGGTGGTGATCGCGTGCAGCGCCCCGCACCGGAGAGAGGCTCTGGCTGCCTGCACGTGGCTCATCGACACGCTCAAGGCGACGGTCCCGATATTCAAGAAGGAGATCTACGACGACGGGTCGGCCTGGGTCGGGAGCGGTGCGTAGACCGGGCCACACCGCAGCGGGGTTACGGTTTGGATGCGGACCGGCC
>JBKHYB010000249.1:0-3203 GCA_046565725.1 Actinomycetota bacterium | reverse complement strand
AGCCCGAGCTGTTGACGCGGTATCCCTCGGAGCTCTCCGGCGGGCAGCGGCAGCGGGTCGGGGTCGCTCGCGCCCTCGCCGTCGATCCGCCGGTGATGTTGATGGACGAGCCGTTCGGAGCGGTCGATCCGATCGTTCGGGAACGGTTACAGGATCAGTTCCTCGAACTCCAGAAGGAGCTGCGCAAGACGATCGTGTTCGTCACCCATGACATCGACGAGGCCATCAAGATGGCGGACCGTATCGCGATCCTCGACAAAGGCGCAGCCATCCAGCAGTACGCGCCGCCGGAAGAGATCCTCAGAGACCCGGCCAACGGATTCGTTAAGAGTTTCGTGGGGGCCGAGCGCGGCCTGAAGAGGCTCGCCCTCCAGATGGTGGGCGACCTGGAGGTTGAGCAAGGGCCGGTGGTATCTCCTGCCGCGAGCAGCCAGGAGGCGCTGGCCGAGATGGATCGTTTCGGACTCGACTGGGTCAGCGTGGTCGAGTCCGGCGAGTTGGCCGGTTGGGTGGACCGAGCGTCTATGCAGACGGCGAAGTCGGTTCGCGACGTGACCCCTCGGCCCTTCTCGGCTTACGTCACCGCTCAGAGCTCCTTACGCCAGGCACTCGATTCGATCGTTACCTCTAGGACCAACGTCGCCGTCGTCGTCACGGAGGGCCAGACCTATCGAGGCATCCTGACGATGGAGCGCATCTCGAAAGAGATCGTTTCGTGAACGAGCTGTTCAAGTGGGATTACGTCTTCGACCATCTTGACGACATCTGGCTGCAGACGCGTGAGCATCTGTGGCTGACGGTTATCGCGGTGGGCATCGGGTTCTTGATCTCGTTCCCTCTCGCCCTGCTGTCACACAGACTGCGCTGGACCTACACCCCGATAACGTGGATCTCGGGGATCCTCTACACGATCCCCAGCTTGGCTCTGTTCGCCTTCCTCGTTCCGTACACGGGCCTGTCGACGCTGACAGCCGAGATAGGTCTCGTCTCTTACACGCTGCTGATCCTGATCCGGAACATCGTCAGCGGTCTAGATTCCGTTCCGGATGACGTACAGGAATCGGCTCTAGGGATGGGCCTCTCGCGGTCGCAGTTGCTGTGGCGGGTGCAGTTACCCCTGGCGTTGCCGGTGATCCTGGCAGGCATACGGATCGCGACGGTCACGACCGTCGGCCTGGTGACGGTGACGGCGGTCATAGGCCAGGGTGGGGTCGGCGCTTACATCCTGGACGGATTCCGCCGCCTCGTTCCCACCTTCGCGATCCTGGGAGCGTCGATAGCCATCGTCCTCGCCGTGGTGCTCGACAGGCTCCTGATCGGACTCGAGCGGCTCTTGACGCCTTGGTCCAAGCGTCGGGCGGGGGTGGCGGTGTAGATGGGCACCCTAGGCGAAGCCCTCGGATTGTTGTTCGACCCGTCCAACTGGACCGGGGAACTGCGCGATTCCGGAGCGATCCTCGATCGTCTCTGGCAGCACATCTACCTGAGTGGGACCGCGGTCGTGACCGCCCTCGTGATGGCCCTTCCGGTCGGCATGTATATCGGTCACCGGAGAAGGTTCGAGTTCTTAACGGTAAGCATCTCCAACATCGGAAGGGCGCTGCCCTCCTTCGCGGTTCTCGCCCTCACCTTCACATGGGCTCTCCGCGTCGGGATCTCCTTCGAGTTCTGGCCCGCCTTCGTGGCGATGGTGATGCTGGCGATCCCTCCGATCGTCACGAACACCTACGTCGGTCTGAAAGAGGTGGACGCCGACGTGGTAGAGGCCGCTCGAGGTATGGGGTTGAGCGGTCGAGAGATCCTGTGGGGGGTCGAGTTCCCGCTGGCGGTGCCTCTGATCGTGGCCGGCATCAAGACATCGCTGGTCCAGGTGATCGCCACGGCAACGCTGGCGGCTTTGGTCGCAGGGCCCGGTCTGGGGAGGTACATCGTCAACGGGTTCGCCCGGCAGGATCACGCACTGATCATGGCCGGAGCGATCCTCGTGGCCCTCCTGGCGATCGTTGCCGAGTTGGGGATGGCGGGGGTCGAACGTTGGGTGAGACCTGGCCGCTCGAGGAGCCGTCCGGACGAGACGCCCTTCGATGCCGTGGGCGTTCAGCCATCAGGAGCTCCCATCGTTTAAGGGCCCGGTTGCGGGTAGGGTCGCTGTCGTTCAAGTGAGGGGGCGGAACCCCTCACCTATCTATCGGAGGGAGGTCTACCCATGCGGGATCCCCGCAGACTCGTCCTCGGGGCGGTCTTGCTCGCGTTCGCAGTCGTATTGGGCGCGTGCGGATCGGGAGGGGACGATGACTCGCCCGGCGCCGGAGACAACGGCTCGGAGAACAAAGGCAGCGTTACGGTCGGTTCGGACAGTTTCCCCGAGGCGCAGATCGTAGGAGAGATGTACGCGCAGGTTCTGGAGAACGCGGGCTACGACGTCGAACGCAAGTTGGACATCCAGTCGCGCGAGGTCCGGCTTCCAGCCATGGAGTCCGGCGAGATAGACGTCGCACCGGAATACGTGGCCAGCTTGCTGAGCGTCTTGGATCCCGAGGCCGACCTGGAAGGCGACGCCGCCACGGTGGCGGAGCGGTTGGTCGCACCTCTGGAGGAGAGAGGACTGGAGCTCCTCGAGCCGTCGGCTGCGATCGACACGAACGCCTTCGCCGTGACACAAGAGACCGCCGACGAGTTCGGTCTCAGCACGGTGAGCGACCTGGCACCTGTAGCGGGCGAGATGACGTTGGGCGCCCCCGCCGAGTGCCCCGATCGTCCCTTCTGCATCCCAGGTCTGAAGAAGGTCTACGACGTGGAGTTCGCAGAGTTCAAGGAACTCGAGTACGGAGCGGCTACCGTGCAGGCCCTGCAGGCAGATGAGATCGACGTGGCGCTGATCTTCTCGACCGACCCTCTGGTCGGGGCCAACGACCTGGTTGTGTTGGAGGACGATAAGAACCTTCAGTCCGCCGACAACATCGTCCCACTGGTCTCGGCCGACCTACCGGACGAAGCCCGAGAACTGCTCAATGAGGTCAGCGCGGCCCTCACCACCGAGGAGATCACCGACCTCAACGCCCGGGTAGCGATCGACCTCGAAGACCCGGCCGACGGCGTCGGGGTGGCCCAGCACACCGACCAGGTAGCGCACGACGTCGCGCACCGCGATGGGCTGCGTGCGCGTACGCACCCACCGCGGCGTGACCATGGCCGGGAGATGC
>JBKHYB010000248.1:0-3207 GCA_046565725.1 Actinomycetota bacterium | reverse complement strand
GGGACCCACGCTCTGCTTCCGGGGTCTCGACAACGCGGCCTATTACCGGTTGATGCCCGACGAGCCGCGCTACTACCTGGACTTCACCGGAACGGGTAATTCCCTGAACGTCGTCCACCCCCAGGTTCTGAAACTCATCATGGACTCGCTTCGCTACTGGGTGACCGAGATGCATGTCGACGGGTTCCGCTTCGATCTGGCCGCCGCCTTGGCCCGCGAGCTGTACGACGTGGACCGGCTGAGCGCCTTCTTCGACATCATCCACCAGGACCCCGTGCTGTCCGAAGTGAAACTGATCGCGGAGCCCTGGGATGTCGGCATGGGCGGGTACCAGGTCGGCAACTTCCCCCCTGGGTGGAGCGAGTGGAACGGCAAGTACAGGGACACCGTGCGCGACTACTGGAGGGGCGAACCGGCGACGCTCGCCGAGTTCGCGCTGAGGTTGACGGGCTCTCCCGATCTGTATGAAGACGACGGCCGCACGCCGAACGCTTCGATCAACTTCGTAACCGCGCACGACGGATTCACGTTGCACGACCTCGTCTCGTACAACTCCAAACACAACGAGGCCAACGGCGAGGGCAACAACGACGGCGAGAGCCACAACCGCTCGTGGAACCACGGGGTCGAAGGTCCGACGGACGACCCCGAGATCAACGCCGTGCGGGAACGTCAGAAGCGGAACTTCATAACCACCCTCGCGCTCAGTCAGGGCGTCCCGATGCTGCTCGGCGGCGACGAGATCTCCCGTTCCCAAGGCGGCAACAACAACGCCTACTGTCAGGACAACGAGATCTCCTGGTTCGACTGGGGACTCGTCGACGAGAACCTTCCCCAGCTCGGCTTCACCCGCCGTGTGATGGAGTTCCGGCAACGGCACCCGGTCTTCCGGCGACGCAAGTGGTTCAAGGGGCGGGAGTTCCACGGCAGCGGCGTGAAGGACATGGCGTGGTTCGACACCTCCGGTGAGGAGATGAGCGACGAGCAGTGGGCCGAAGGATTCGCTCGGTCGGTCGCGGTCTTCATGAACGGCGACGAGTTGCCCGACCCCGGCCCCCGCGGGCAACGCATCGATGACGACAGCTTCTTGTTGCTCTTCAATGCCCACCACGAGGCGATCGTCTTCACGTTGCCGGACGATGAGATCGGCAACTCGTGGGAGGTCGTGATCGACACGAACGAACCTCAACTCGTCGAAGGCTCGAAGGTCTACAAGGCGGGCGAAGAGATCGAGGTCGTCGACAGGTCCGTGGTGGTGCTGCGGCGTGAGTCGTGAGGTCCGCTCGACCTACCGGATACAACTCCACGCAGGCTTCACCTTCGACGACCTAGCGGCCATCGCTCCCTATCTGAGCGAGCTCGGCGTGACCCACGTCTACTGCTCGCCCTACCTTCAGGCAACGGAAGGTTCGACCCACGGCTACGACGTCGTCGACCACTCCCGCGTGAACCCCGAGCTCGGCGGCGACGAGGCCTGGGACCGCTTCTGCGACGAGGCCGCCCGACTCGGGCTCGGCGTCGTCATCGACATCGTGCCCAACCACGTCTCGATCGAGGGCGGCCACAACCGCCGCTGGCTCGACGTGCTCGAGCACGGGGCCTCGTCCTCGTCGGCCGAGTGGTTCGACATCGACTGGGACTACCTCGAGGGCAAGGTGTGCGCTCCCCTGCTGGGCGACACACTGGAAGCATGCTTGGAGCGAGGCGAGATAAACCTCGACGCCGATGGTGATGAGCCCTTGCTCCGCTACTTCGAGCACACCCTACCGATAGCCCCCGGAACCGACCTCGATGCTTCGATGGACGAGATCGTCGAAGCCCAGAACTACTGGCTGGTCGAGTGGCGCCGGGGCAACCGCAACATCAACTACCGGCGGTTCTTCGACATCAACACGCTCGCGGCGATCCAGGTGCAACGTGACGACGTCTTCGAGCACGTTCACGGCCTCACCGCAGCACTCGTTCACGAGGGGAAGGTGGACGGGCTGCGGATCGATCACATCGACGGTCTGTTCGACCCGCAGGACTACCTCGAGCGGCTGCGATCACTCGTCGATGTGCCGGTGTGGGTGGAGAAGATCCTGGAGCCGTCCGAGGGATTGCCGGACGCGTGGCCGGTCCAGGGCACGACCGGCTACGACTTCATGAACCTGGTCGGCGGGCTGTTCGTGAACCCGGACAACGAGCACCGGATCACGTCGGTCTATCAGGACTTCACGGACGAGACCGCATCGCTCGCAGAGATCGTCCACGAAAAGAAGATGATGATCCTGCGCCAGGTGATGGTCGCCGATCTCAAGCGTTTGGCACGCGAGGCCTCTGCGGCCTTCGAGAAGCGGGGCTGGGCTACCGACGAGGGCGAGATGATGGCGGCTCTCGGTGAGGTCCTCGCGGCCTTCGATGTCTACCTGACCTACGTGAGACCCGACGGGCATCGCAATGAGAACGATCGGCGCATCCTGACAGAGGCATTCACTGCGGCGCGCAAGCGAGCGCCCTTCGTGCCGGCCGCTTACTTCGACCGGTTGGAAGAGGTGCTGGGATCCGACGACGGTTCGATGCTGCTGCTTCGATTGCAGCAGACCTCCGGCCCGGTGATGGCGAAGAGCTACGAGGACACGGTCTTCTACAACTTCAACCGCCTGGTCAGCCTCAACGAGGTGGGCGGAGATCCCGGCTACTTCGGCATCGAGACCGACGACTTCCACGCTGCCGGGGCTCGGCGCGCGCAACGATGGCCTCGAGCGATGCTGGCCACCTCTACCCACGACACGAAACGTAGCGAAGACGTGCGGGCACGGATATCGCTTCTGTCCGAGATCCCAGAGCGGTGGTCGGATGCCCTCGCTCGCTTCTCCAAGCTCGCCGAGCGTTACCGATCCAGCGGCATGCCGGACCGCAACGCCGAGTACCTCCTCTATCAGGTGCTGGTCGGTGCCTACCCGCTGGATGCAGACCGGGCAGTCGAGTACATGACCAAGGCCGCACGCGAGGCGAAGCGGTACACCTCCTGGTTGCGGATAGACACTTCGTACGAGCGTGCGCTGGAGGACTTCGTCCGGGGCCTGCTGTCGGACGACGACTTCGCGGCGGAGCTGACCGACTTCGTCGAACCACTGATCGAACCGGGTCGCATCAACTCGCTCGCCCAGACGCTCATCAAGCTCACGTTCCCGGGCGTGCCAGACACCTACCAAGGGTGTGAGT
>JBKHYB010000247.1:0-3243 GCA_046565725.1 Actinomycetota bacterium | reverse complement strand
CCGGGCGATACGCGGCCTCTACGCCTCGCCGCGCGCGCCGCGACTCCTGGTGGTCGACAAGGAGAACGGTCGCAAAGCAGATGCTTTGAACGCGGGATTGAACATCGCAACGGGGCAGCTGGTCTGTGCCATCGATGCCGACACCCTCATCGAACCGGATGCGCTCGTGCGGATGGTGCGCCCCTTCATCCTCGGGGGAGGGGTCCTTGCCGCAGGCGGCACGATCCGGGTTGCCAATGCTTCGGAGGTCCGCTCCGGCCGGGTTGTGGAGTCGAAGGTTCCCCGCCGCCCACTCACCGGCTTCCAGGTGGGGGAATACCTACGTGCTTTCCTGTTCGGTCGCTTGGGGTGGAACCGCTTGGGTGGGAACCTGATCATCTCCGGAGCCTTCGGGCTCTTCGACCGTGAGTCGGTGATCCGAGCCGGTGGCTACCTCCACGAGACCGTAGGAGAAGACATGGAGCTCGTCGCCAGGATGCGCCGCCGCTCCTACGAAGAGGGAGGGCCCCGCAAGGTCGCTTTCGTACCGGACCCGGTAGCGTGGACCGAAGCTCCGGGCTCACTCCGAGTGCTGGGCCGCCAGCGCGACAGGTGGCACCGCGGGCTGAGCGACGTGATCTGGCGCTACAGGGGGGTGCTCTTCCGGCCGCGCTACCGTTCGCTGGGACTGGTCGTTTACCCCTACTTCGCCTTCGTCGAATTCCTTGCGCCGATCATCGAACTCTTGGGCTTCGTCGGCTTAACGGCAGGCCTTGTTATGGGAGCGATCAACTGGCAATTCGCCGTGCTGTTCTTCCTCGCGGCCTACGGGCTCGGTTTGATCCTGACCCTATGCACCTTGTTGCTGGAGGAGTTCTCGTTCCATCGCTATGAGACGATGAGCGACCGGCTCTGGATGATCCTCTGGGCGATGTTGGAGAACGTGGGGTACCGCCAGACGACGGTCATCTGGCGCGTTAAGGGCATCATCGGATATCTCCGTAAGCGGCAGTCCTGGGGAGCGATGGAACGAACGGGTTTCACCCGCTCCTAGCGTTCGGGCAGCGGCTTCCAGGGGCGCGGATCCGGGCCCACGTATTCATGGTTGGGGCGGATCAGGCGGTTGTCTGCGTACTGCTCGCGAACGTGCGCCGTCCATCCCGCCACGCGGCTACAGGCGAATATCGGCGTGAACAGATCGGTCGGGATGCCGAGGTAGCCGTACACCGAGGCCGCGTAGAAGTCCACGTTGGGGTAGAGACCCTTCTCGTCCATGACGGTCTTTTCGATGATCTCGGAGATCTCGTAGTTGGTGCCGTCGCCGGTCTTCTCGGCAAGTTCCTTGGCCATGCGGCGGAGGTGCGTGGCCCGAGGGTCTTCGGTCTTATAGACGCGGTGCCCGAAGCCCATGATCTTCTCTTTGTTCGCAAGCTTCTGCTTGGTGTAGTCGGCTGCCTTGGAGGGTTCGCCGATCTCGTTCAGCATCTTCATGACCGCTTCGTTAGCACCGCCGTGCAGCGGCCCCTTGAGGGCCGCGATGCCCGCCGTTACCGCAGAGTGGATGTCGGACAGGGTTGCTGCACAGACCCGGGCGGCGAACGTCGAGGCGTTCATCGTGTGGTCGGCGTGGAGCACCAGGCACATGTCGAAGATGCGAGCGCTCTCGTCGTCGGCCTTGTCGCCCTTGAGCATGTAGAGGAAGTTCGCTGCCTGGCTCAGGGACTGGTCGGGCGGGATCACGCTGCGGCCGTTGCGGATGTGGTCGAAGTAGGCGACCAGGGTGGGGAAGAACCCGATCAGGCGCATCGCCTTGCGGTAGTTGGCTTCTTCGCCCATGTCCCAGCCGTCGGGGTCCTGGACCGAGGAGGCGGAAACGGCCGTACGGAGCATCGACATGGGGGACGAATCCTGGGCCAGCCTGGGCAGGAGCTCCTTGACGAGCTCGTTGGGCTCACGCTCGGACGCTATCTGCTGGGTGATCTCCTCTAGCTGGGAGGAGTCCGGCAGCTCCAGGTTGTGGAGCAGGTAAGTGATCTCTTCGAAGGATGCGTTGGGGGCTAGGTCGTGGATGTCGTAACCCACGTAGTACAGAACGCCCTGCTGCCCATCGATATCCGAAACAGCGGTCTCTGCAGCAACTACGCCTTCGAGTCCTTTGCCGGCTTTCGACGCCATCGTTGTCGGCCTCACTTTTCGGTCTGGGGGGCCCGCACCTGGGGCCGAGTCGGTCTCTATTTTCGCTTCAAGGCTATCAGGTAGTCTCGGGTTGCTATCAGGGGACCCATTACCCCGCCCACCTGGAGCTTTACTACCAAGGAGCGGATCTCTATGTCTCAAACGACGCATCGCGTGACCTTCATCCCCGGTGACGGAACCGGGCCCGAGATCGCCGAGGCAACCCGAAGGGTGCTCGAAGCGACCGGCGTCTCGTTCGACTGGGATGTCCAGCATGCAGGCGTGGACGTCATGGAGGAGAAGGGAACGCCCCTTCCCGACGACGTTCTGGATTCGATCAGGCAGAACAAGGTCGCCATCAAGGGGCCGATCACGACCCCCGTGGGGACCGGCTTCCGCAGCGTCAACGTCGCCCTCCGTAAGGAGCTCGACCTTTACGCCTGCATCCGCCCTTGCAAGTCTTACGCGGGGGTGCGCTCCCGCTACGAGAACATCGATCTGGTCATCTTCCGTGAGAACCACGAGGACCTCTACGCCGGCATCGAGTTCGAGCAGGGCAGCCCGGAGGCGTCCAAGCTGATCGACTTCATCGCCGACCTGGGGGCCCGCCGGATCCGAGAGGACTCGGGTATCTCGATCAAGCCGATCTCGGTCACCGGAACCCAGCGCATCGTCCGTGCCGCCTTCGAGTACGCGATCAAGAACAACCGCAAGAAGATCACGGCCGTCCACAAGGCCAACATCATGAAGTACTCGGACGGCCTGTTCCTGAAGGTGGCGCGTGAGGTGGCCGAGAACGAGTACGCCGACTCGGGCGTCGAGTTCGAGGACCGTATCGTCGACAACATGTGCATGCAGCTCGTTCAGAAGCCGGAGCTGTACGACGTGCTGGTGTTGCCGAACCTCTACGGCGACATCATCAGCGACCTCGGTGCCGGACTCGTGGGTGGTCTCGGCGTCGCCCCCGGTGGGAACATCGGCGACGAAGCCGCGGTGTTCGAGCCGACCCACGGTTCGGCCCCCAAGTACGCCGGCCAGAACAAGGTCAACCCGATGGCGATGATGCTCTCTGGGGTGATGATGCTCCGT
>JBKHYB010000246.1:0-3250 GCA_046565725.1 Actinomycetota bacterium | reverse complement strand
GTGATGCGCGCCTAGCTCAGAACAGCATCGCCGAAGAGGTGGCCGAACTGCAGGAGCGATCCGGGAAGGACGTGGCCATCGGGGGGTCCGAGCTGGCCGCCGAGGCGATCCGGCTAGGGCTGGTCGATGTGTTCCAGGTGTTCGTGGTTCCTGTGATCGTCGGCGGAGGAAAGCCATTCTTTCCGTCGGTCGAACGAAACATCCAGTTGGATCTCATCGAGACGCGAACCTTCCCGTCGCGCGTTGTTTACCTCCACTACGAACGGGTCTGAGTGCGCTGAGGTGTAGGCGGAGTACGCCCGACACCGCGGCCAGGGAAGAAGTGCGGTTACACAGGGAGCCCTCGAGCTGCCCATGCCGTCGCCGAAACCGTGAACGGCGCCTCCGGCAGTGCCTCTTTACAGAGGTTGCGCAGGCGAGCCTGTTTCTCGGGGTCCAGCCCAACCGTGTAAGCCCCGGCGGGGCCGACGCCGAGCAGGAAGGGGTCCCACCACTCCTCGAAGCTCGGATGCTCGACCTGGACAGTGATAGCGGTGTCGTTGACCTCGATCAGCCCTGCCTCCTGGAAGAGCTCTTCAAGATCACCTTGGCGAGTGCCTGCGAGAAGAGACTCACCCTCGAGCTCGGGATCGAGCCGGCGAGCCACATCCCAGAACAAGCTCAGAGGTCCTTGCGCTCCGGCGTGATCCCATACGCACGCTGCAACCACTCCATGCTTCTTCGTGACGCGTGCCATCTCGCGGATCCCTGCGGCCGGATCGTTCATGAAGTGAACCACCAGTTGTGCCAGGCTCACGTCGAACGAGTCGTCTTCGAACGGGAGCTCCTCGGCGGAAGCGCATTCCACCCGCACTCCGGGATGCCGCTCGCGCACCGCATCGACGAAGCGCTCGGAGGGATCGACCGCCGATACCGCGGCTTCTCCGACACGCCTCGCCAACTCGGCGGTTAGGGCTCCCGGTCCGCACCCCACATCGAGCACGTGCTGTCCCGGAGATACGCCCGCAAACTCGATGAACGGTGTGGCGAGAGGGACCGAGTAACGGCCCATGAACCTGTCATAGTCGCCGGCCCTCACCGAGAAGCTCACCGGCCGAATGTATCCCAGCCCTGTGGCCAGTATGACGCGGTCGGAAGACCGATCAGATGTAGCTCTCCGGTACGGGACCTAGGACCTCCATCGAGTAGCGCAAGGCGATCTCTGACAGAGTGTCTGGATCCGCACCGTTGTTCTTGATCGCCGCGCTGAGCTCGTCGAAGTATCCGACCATCGCAGCCGGAACGTAGAAGTTGAGTTTGCGACTGCGCACCTTCCCTACGCGGAACCCATGTCTGATCCCCGCCGGGATGAAGATGAACGATCCCTCCTTGCAGGCGACTTCGCGTTCCTCTAAGAAGATGATGTACTCGCCGCCAAGCACGTAGAAGGCCTCTGCAGCATCGTGATGGATGTGGAGAGGAGGACCGAAGTCGGGTGGCTCGTCGGCCTCAAGTAACGAGAACGCTCCCCCGGTCTCCTCGGACTCTGCCTTGACGGTCATCTGGAATCCGCCAAGGTCGATGGTCCTGCCTTCATCTGGTTGAAGGATGAAACCTCTGCCGTCTCCCATACCCTCCCCCTTCGATGGTGCTCCCGTCCGGCGATCTTTAGGCAGGACCCAGGCCCATATTCCGTCTTTGAGTCGGACCGCGCCACTAGACGATTCACACCGGCGGGTTCAGCATGTAATCACCAGCCACGAGGCCGGTGAAGGAGGTAACGACATGCGCAGCAGACTCGGCATCGCGCTCTCTCTCGCGGTTCTGGCGACCGCAGGGGGCTTACTCATGATGACCGCGGCAAGCGGGCAAACGGTCCTTCACATGGTGGTCGAAGTGTCTATGAACAGCAGGGTTGCTGTCGACGACATCGACCAGGACGGACGTCTTCGCCTCGGTGACCGGATCGCGGCTCGTGGCGCCCTGATGGATGAATCACGAACCGATCGTTTGGGCACCTCGTACATTCACTGTGTCGTTCACAAGCGCATCGTCGATCCGGATCAAGGACTCTGGAACTGTAACTACGTTCTCGAACTGTCGGAGGGTGACATCGTGCTTCAAGGACTCGATCCACGGGGGTCGGGCGAGTATGAGATGGCCGTGTTGGGTGGAACGGGCACATACGCGGGCGCCTCCGGGTCTGCCATGTTCACGGATGTGAGTTCGGATACCGGTGGGTACACCGACATCGTCATCAATCTCGAGGGTTAGCCCAGAGCTCTTATCCGGCACCTACCTAGCGATCGGTCCGTCGTAGCCTCGCAGGATGACTGCTGCGGGCGCTCTCGGTGCGTTGGGTACGTTCATCGGACTGGTTCGCGCGCTGCCCCAACTTGCCCGTCTCTTGCGGGTGAGGGACACGCATGGTGTTTCACTCGATACGGCTGCGACCAGCAGCATCGTGAGCTTCGGATGGGTGACCTACGGAGTTCTTACCGACCAACCTGCGGTCGTGCTCGCAACCGGAGCTTCGGGTGTCGTGTTCGCTCTGGTGACGGTGTTCGCTCTGCGCTTCGGCCGGCGCATCTCCGAGTGGCGGGCCGCGCCTCTGTGGCTCGTCGTCTTGGTCATCTTCGGCGCCGCTGGTGGAGCGAGCGGTCTCGGCTTGATCCTTCCTCTGAGCGTCTTGGTGGCGAACCTGCCGCAGCTCTTGGTGGCATATCGGGAACGGAACCTCACCGGGTTGTCGTTGCCGACGTGGTTGCTGTCGATGTCGGACGGGGCGGTGTGGCTCGCCTACTCCTTGGTGACCGGAGATCGAGCGATCTTGGTCTTCGGGATACTGCAACTCACGACCAGCGCTGCGATCGTCATCCGTCGCTGGAGATGGGGACGCGTCGGATCTGAAGAAGCGCTGGATCTCCGCTAGGGAACCGGCAACGTTTCAGCAACGGCTTGACGAGTGCCGCAGCTTCGAGCGAGTGCCGCAGCTTCGAGCGAGTTCGATAGTTAGGACACTGCTTGGAGGAGGGCCGCGGTGTCGATCTTCTTCATCTGGAGCATCGCTTCCATCGCGGCTCTCGATCGGGCCGGATCGGGGTCATTGATCAGCTCATCGAGGAGTGCGGGGACGATCTGCCAGGACACGCCGAACCTGTCCTTGAGCCATCCGCACTGAACCCCTTCTCCTCCATCTGCGGTCAACTTGTCCCAGTAGTCGTCGACCTCTTCTTGCGTGTCGCACGACACGAAGAAGGAGAATGCTTCG
>JBKHYB010000245.1:1860-3251 GCA_046565725.1 Actinomycetota bacterium | reverse complement strand
CCCTCGACGTCGGCGAGGTACACCGCGGTGCGGAACTGCTCCGGCAGCTCGTCCAGGGCCGCCTTGACGGCCTCGGCCGGCAGGCCGAAGTAGTCGGTGGACCGTGTCTTCACCTCGCAGAAGACCACCAGCGAGCCCCGGGCCGCGATGAGGTCTATCTCGCCCTCGCGACAGCGGTAATTGCGCGAAACGGTGAAGCCCTGCCTCTCGTAGAAGGCGGCTGCCAGATCTTCCCCCGAACGTCCGAGGAGCGCGCGCTCATGCATGCGCGCCAAACTAGCGAGGGGGTACGACGAGATCTCTAGCCGAAACTGCGGGGAGGCTCCGGGATGATGTCTCTCTCGGCGAGACGGGCGAGCTCCTCCACGTTCAGATCCTTGAAGGTGGCGACCCGGACCTGGCTCACGAACCGGGCCGGGCGATGCATGTCCCACACCCAAGCGTCGTTCAGCTCGAGTTCGAACCACACCTTGGGGCCGACGCTGCGGGTCTCGACCTTCACCTCGTTCGCGAGATAGAAACGGCGCTCGGTCTCGACGACGTACTTGAACATCGGGAGAACGTCCCGATACTCCTTGTACAGCTGGAGCTCCATCTCGGCCTCGTACTTCTCGAGGTCCTCGACGCTCATACGTTCTCCTTGTCCTGGCTAACGGATCTTGTTGTTTCCAAGTCTCGCGCTAGATGGGGACGGATAACACCATCTGCATCCGGAAATCCGTAAACCCCGAAGAAAGACATCCGGTGGATCGGCGATGGCCCGTATTGCTTGAGGGCGTTCCAGTGGTGGCGGGTCCCATACCCGGCGTTCCGGGCGAAGCCGTAGCGGGTGTAGCGCCGGTGGTAGCGCTTCATCACGGCGTCCCGGTGGACCTTGGCCACGATCGATGCGGCCGCTACGTTGCGACTGACGGCATCGCCCTTCTTGACCCCGAGGCTCGGGCACGGCAGGCGCTGGAGCCGGAAACAGTCCACCAGGATGTACTCGGGGGCCACCTCCAAACCTTTGAGCGCCCGGCGCAGAGCCTGGAGGTTGGCCTTCTGCAAGCCGATCTTGTCGATGCTGGAGTGGGGTGCGTGAACTATCGAGACGCTGAGGGCGACCTCGTGGATGGTCTCGGCCAGCCGTTCCCGCTGCAGTTTGGTGCACTGCTTGGAGTCCCGCAGGCCGTCGATGTGGACGTCCGGGGGCAGGACGACGGCCGCGGCGACCAGCGGCCCGGCCAGAGCCCCGCGGCCGACCTCGTCGCACCCCGCCACGAGCTCGAACCCGGCCGAGGCGAGCCTCGTCTCCATCACTCCAGAAGCATCGGAAACCACGAGACAACTCTAGTACCGAGCCACGGACCAAGCAGGTATCACGTCTGCGGGAAAAACCTTCGCCCTAGGCG
>JBKHYB010000245.1:0-1850 GCA_046565725.1 Actinomycetota bacterium | reverse complement strand
CGAGCCACGGACCAAGCAGGTATCACGTCTGCGGGAAAAACCTTCGCCCTAGGCGCACTTTTTTCCCGCAGACGTGATGGTTAGAGGGTCGAGAAGTCCGACGGTGGCCAGATGATGAGGAAGGCGCGGCCCACGATCTTCTCTTCGTCGACCGGACCGATCACCCGGGAATCCTCAGAATTGCCCCGGTTGTCGCCCATGACGAACACGGTGCCGGCAGGAACCCGGCAGCCGTTGCCCGCCTTCTCCATCTCGAGCCGGCGGCAGTCGTCAGAGGTCAGCGTTGGGCTCCCTCGGTCCTGGCCGCCTTTGACGTAGGAGATGTCTTGGCGTTCCCCGTTGACGTACAGGCGCCTGGGGCTGCCGGTGTAGCGGATCACGTCGCCTCCGATGGCCACGACGCGCTTGATGTAGTCCTCTTCCAGACCGGTGGGGAGCCCCAGCAGCTCGCGGAAACCGTTCCGGACGTCCTGGTACCAGGGCAGATCTTGGCTGGTCGCCCCGAACACCTCTCGCTCGAAGACCACCACGTCTCCGCGACCGACGTCTCCGAACAGGTAACCGATCTTCTCCACGAGCACCCGGTCCCCCACCCGCAACGTCGGCAGCATGGATTCGGACGGGATGTAGAAGGCCTGGACCAGGAAGGTCTTGATCACGACGGCGATCGCGAAGGCCATGATGATCAACACCGGCACCTCGGTGACCTTGGCCAGCGTCGAGCGCTGCTTCTTGTGACGCTTCCCCCGCCCGAACTTGTCGAGGAAGGCACGCTTGAGTCGACGTTCGCTCTCGTCCGGCGCGGGAGGCTCCGAGGGCTCTATGACGTGGGTGGCCTGTTCTTCGGATCCGGCGGCGCGGTCTTCCGCACCAGCATCGCTCGTGGTGCGTTCGCTGTCCGTCCTGTCAAGCGCCATCGCGACAGACTAGTTGCTGACTCTGGCTAGAGGGTGGCGAAGTCGGAAGGAGGCCAGATCAACAGGAAGGCACGGCCCACGACGGTGTCGACCGGGACCGGCCCGAAGTTCCGGGAGTCGTCCGAGTTCCCACGGTTATCACCCATCACGAAGATCATCCCTTCGGGAACGTCGACGGGTCCGAACGTGGAGGTCTCGGTTCCCTCGGGGAGGTACGGCTCGTCGACCGGCTCGCCGTTGACGAAGACCCGCCCGTCACGCCCTTCGACCGTGTCTCCTCCGACGGCTACCACGCGCTTGATGAAATCCTGCGCCGAACCGGTTGGGAATCCGAACAGGCCCTTGAACGCGTCTCCGATCTTGTCGAGCACCGAGCCGTCGGCTTCCTCGACGACGGCTCCGCCCAGATCCTTCTCGAAGACGACGACGTGACCCCGCCCCGGCTCCCCGAAGCGGTAGGAGATCTTCTCGACCAGGACCCTGTCCCCCACCAACAACGTGGGTTCCATCGATGCCGACGGGATGTAGAAGGCCTGCAGGACGAACGACTTGAGCACCAGCGCGATGACGAAAGCCACCACCACCAGCACGGGTAGCTCGCGCCAGAACGGCCGGTGTTTCGGCTGATCGGCCTCGACCTCGGGGCGCGGTTCTACCGGAGGCGGAGGGGGTGGTGCTTCGACGGTGTCCGAGCGGGGTTCAGCCGGAGAGGTTCCGCTCACGCTACGCCTGACGGCGTTCCTTGATCTTGGTCGCCTTCTTGCCCACGCGATCACGGAGGTAGTAGAGCTTGCTGCGCCGCACGTGACCCCTTGTCATGACCTCGATCTTCGAGATCATCGGGCTGTGGACGGGGAACGTCCGCTCGACGCCGACCCCGAAGCTGATCTTGCGGACCGTGAAGGTCTCGGAAAGCTGGCTGCCGCGGCGGCG
>JBKHYB010000244.1:0-3270 GCA_046565725.1 Actinomycetota bacterium | reverse complement strand
TGAAGTCGACGGTCTCGTCGGCCGACCACTCGAAGCGGTGCATATCGAAGTAGTCGGAGTGCAAGGTGGTGGTGACGGTTTCCTCGTCCTCGGGCCAGCACATCTGTAGGAGCGGTGTCGTGGTGGAGAACGCGAGCAGGCCCCCGTCGTCGAGCACCCGCGCAACCTCTGGAACGGTGAGACGAGGATCGGCGAAACTCATCGCCCCGTAGTCGCAGAAGACGATGTCGAACGATGCCTCCCGGAAGGGCAGGAAAGCCGCATCGGCCTGCAGCAGCGGCACACGCGTGCGTGCAGCGCGGGCGTTGAGCCGGGCATGACCGAGCTGCTCCCCCGAACCGTCGAGTCCCACGGGCCGGGCTCTCTTCTTGGACAGCGCGATCGACCACTGGGCGGCGCCGCATCCGAGTTCGAGGATCCGCTTGCGTGAAACGTTGCCAAGCACGTTCAGTTCGCTCTCGGGTATGCGCCAGACGCCCCACGCGAGGGCCTTCTCGCCGGTGAGGTGGGGGCCATGCTTCCGCTGATAGTCGGTGCTGTCGCGGTCCCATGACCGACGGTTCGCCCGCGCGTCTCGCAGGGCTCGGGCTTTCGGGTCTCCGGTTTCTCTCGGCATCGGCCGCGAGGGTAACGCCGAGAAGGGCCCTCCATGCGGTTCCGAGAGGTAGCCTGACACCGAGCTAGGGGGTGGATGTTGGGCTGGCGTTGGACGAGATTCTGGTGGGGGATGTTGCTCATGCCCGTGCTGATCGTCGCCGTTTCCGTGATCGAGGGAGAGACGGTGTCGTTCGGCGCTCCACTCGTCGTGTTCGTCATCGCCTGGATGGCGGGCGTCCTGCTGCTGATGCGGAAGCTCGGAGTGCCCCCCTTCGTGAAGGGAGACGACGATGGCTGAGGAGCCTTTCCTTCAGCAACTGCAACGGGGCCGGTTCACGGCTTGGCTCAAGGTGGTCGTGGGTCTCTCGCTGATCATCACCGCGATCTCGCTCGCATCGGAACTGCTGTGATCCACACCATTCGTTCCTGACTCGGCCTAGGTAGCGAGGCCATCGGCCGGGGGTTCGCGTGGGTCGGGCATGAAGGCATGATGTGGGGATGAGACGGACCAAGATCGTTGCGAGCCTCGGCCCCGCATCGTGGGGCAAGAAGGAAGTGCGCGCCTTACTGGAAGCGGGGGCGGACGTGGTGAGGATCAACCTCGCCCACGGAACCGCCGACGAGCATGCGGCCGCGGTTCGCAACGCTCGGGAGCAGGCGAAGGAGATCGGTCGCGTCGTGGGGGTCCTGGCCGACCTTCCCGGTCCGAAGATGCGGACCGGACCTCTGTCTCGGGACGAGGTGGAACTGAAGCCCGGCGACAGGTTCACACTCACCTCGGAGGATGTTGCAGGCGACTGGACGAAGGTATCGACCACGGTCGACAACATCGCCGCACTGGTCCAAGAGGACGACGAGATCTACCTCGCCGATGGCGAGATCGTCTTGGAGGTCAAAGAGATCTCGGATGGCGACGTGATAACCGAGATCAAGCGAGGGGGCACCTTGCGTTCCCGCAAGGGGATGCATATCCCGAGGGCCGAGCGCAAGGTCGAGGCCTTCACCCGCGACGACACCGCTGCACTCGATGAGGCACTAAGGCTCAAGGTCGACTTCATCGGACTGTCGTTCGTGCGGGACGCAGACGACGTCCGCAATGTCAAAGAGGCTCTGCCGAAGAAGGGGCGTAAACCACTGGTGATCGCCAAGATCGAGACGGGCAGCGCCGTGGAACGACTCGAAGAGATCGTGGCGGAGGCCGACGCGGTCATGGTCGCCCGCGGCGACCTCGGGATCCAGTTGCCGTTGCAGATGGTCCCGGTTCTTCAGAAGCGGATCATCGCAGCGTGCAACGAGGCCGGGAAGCCGGTGATCACGGCGACCCAGATGCTCGAATCCATGACCCGCAACCCGCTTCCGACCCGGGCCGAAGCCGCCGACGTCGCCAACGCGGTGTTCGACGGGACGCACGCGCTGATGCTGAGCGAGGAAACCGCGATCGGCGAATATCCGGCTCAGGCGGTGGCTCAGATGGCTCAGATCGCCGAGGCTTCCGAGGTGGACCGGGACGCTCTGATCGTCGAGCCGCTGTCCCATCACATGCACGACGACAGGGTGTCGTGGGCGGTTGCTCATGCCGCGGTCGAGGCGGCGGAGGATCTTGGGGTCGCGGCGATCCTGTGTCCGACCCGGTCTGGGTCGACGCCATTCCGGGTGGCGGCGTTCCGGCCCTCGATGCCGATCGTCGGCCTCTCTGAGAAATCCGACACGCTTGGTTCGCTCACGCTCGTATGGGGGGTCACTCCGCTTCCGGTGGATCAACCTCAGGAGGGTGTGAGTGCCGAGGAAGACGTAGACAGGGCGTGGAAGGCAGCGAAGGAAGCAGGCATCGTCGCCACCGGGGACCACGTGGCGATCGTGGCCGGGAGTCCCGGTCGCCGAGCGGGCCGTACCGACTACGTCCGCATCGCACGGGTCCACTGACCGCGGTTTTCCGCGCTCGGAACATCCCCTATAGGGGGGTCAAATCTTGTTAGGAAACGGGGCCGGGGGGATTAGGCGGTAATCTCGGGGGATGCCCCCACCAGACCGGATCGGGGCTCCGCTATCTCTGGAACCGCAACTGCCAGGACCGACACTCGAAGGGGAGGCTCGCACTCGATGGCAGAGGTCAAGATGCCTCAGCTCGGCGAAACCGTCGTCGAAGGAACGATCACCAAGTGGCTGAAGCAAGAGGGCGACACCGTTGAGGAGGATGAGCTCCTAGTCGAGATCTCGACGGACAAGGTCGATTCCGAGGTCCCCTCTTCCGCTGCCGGTGTTCTCAAGAAGATCCTCGTGCCGGAGGGCGAGACCGTGTCTGTCGGCACGCCGCTAGCCGTGATCGAGGGTGAGGGCGAGTCCTCGGGCGACGGCGGAGGTAGCGCGGCCCAAGCCGACGAGGGCGGCGAGCCCGAACGTCCGCAGGAGCAGGGCGGCGGACCCGAGACCGCTCCGCAGGCAGGGTCGACGGAGCAGGCGCCGGAGAAGACCGCCGAGCAACCTGCGGCCGCAGCCCCGGCGCAGCAGCCGGCAGAAGACAAGGAACCGTCGGCGGGCCAGGTGGCTCCGGCCGAGACGGCGCCCGCCGCGGCGGCGGCGAGCGCCCCCAGCGCCGCCCAGTGCTCCGGACCCCACGTCACCGCTGCTCACCCCTAGGGGCAGCGGCGCGGCGGGGGCGACCCGCCACCACGC
>JBKHYB010000243.1:0-3272 GCA_046565725.1 Actinomycetota bacterium | reverse complement strand
GACCCAGGTGACCCTGAGCGGCATCAGCGACCCCGGCTGCGAGGGCGGACGCCTCTCCCTCACGCTCACGGACGGCTCTGGCAATGCGATCGGATCCGGCGGACCGGTGACGGTGCCGACCGACGGCGATGCCGTGGACCAGCAGATGACCGTGAACGTCTCCCCGCAGCCGTCTGCCGAGGCCGTACAGGGGATCCACGTGGTGGTGGGGGGGCCATGAGCAGACGAGCAGCGGTCCTCTGTCTCCTCGCCATGCTGACGGCGGTCTGGATCGGCCGCGGCTCCGCGTCCAGTCTCGGACTCAGTCCCGGGAAGATCACGACCGAGCAGAAGCCGAGCACGGTCCCCGCTCAGTCCTGCTCGCTAGCGACGTCATCGGAGGATGCATCGATCCAGGAAGCCCTACCGGTGGTTAACGACGGTTCCTCGACAACGATCCGGACCAAGAGTCAGCTCCTGGGGAACGAAAGGGCGCTGGTCAGGTTCGCCATCGACTCGTGCGGGATACCGAGCACGGCACGGATCACCACTGCGACGATGACCCTCCACCTGACCGACGTGCCGGCAACATCCCGCCTCTACACGGTCAAGCGGATCAACGCCTCGTGGACCGAAGGGGCCGTGACGTGGGCGACCCAGCCCGGAACAGGCGTGCTCCCTACGGGGTCTTTCAACAGCCCAGGTTCACCCGGGGCGGTTTCCGTAGACGTTAGGTCCGACGTGGCCGACATCGTGGCGGGAACGAATAACAACCACGGATGGATGATCGTGGACGCCGTTGAATCGGACGCGCTTGGCGCCCAAATCGTGCTCGGGGCACGCGAACACGCGGACGGAGCTAAGCGCCCAACTCTGACGATCGGGTACTACCCATGAGCAGCACACCACAGGTCCTAGCAGGGGAATTCACGGGATCCGACGGAGCGGTGTGGCGGCGCCGCCTGAAGAATGCGCTTTTCAATCTGCTGACGGCGGGGGCGATCGCGGTGTGGATCTTCGTGCTGCGCCCGGGGAGCCTCGGTGGACCTGCCACGTACATCGTCGTCGCAGGTACCAGCATGCACCCCGGGATGCACACGGGCGATCTGGTCCTCTCGTTGAAGCAGGACTCTTACCAGCGCGGAGATGTCGTCACCTTCGAGGTCCCGGAAGGCGAGGATGGGGCCGGCACGCTGATCATCCACCGCATCGTGGGTGGGAATGCGGAAGATGGTTTCATCACCCAGGGGGATAACCGCGACTCCATCGACTACTGGCGTCCCAAGCCCGAAGACATCAAGGGCAAGAGATTCCTGCTCATCCCCCAGGGTGGTCAGCTTCTCGCTCTGCTCCGTACGCCGGCCGCTCTCGGCATCCTGGCCGGACTCTTCGCTTTCATCGCGGTGCTGGTGCCGCCCGACCCCAAGACGCAGGAACGGAAACCACAGCGGGCCGCTCGCAAAGCAGCTCCGGCAGGGGAGTCTCGACCCGTGGGTGAGGAGCCTCGAACGGCTCTGGCCCTCCTTCTGGACGACCTTTAGGACGAACGCTTGTCGAAGTACCGCATGTATCCCCAGGTGTTCATGCGGTAGGAGGTCGTCTGCTCCATGCGGTCCAGGGCCTCGCTATCGATGCGGCCACCCAGGGCGGATGCAACCTTCGAGCGCACCGCATCGGTGACCTCGTCGATGTCGCCCGTCTTCTCCCGGGCTTCTTCTATCCACGAGCCCCACGTCCGCAACGCCTCGATCGCCCGCTCGCAAGCTCCATCGACGTCCGTCGCATCCGTGCCCTCGTCGCAGGGACCGTAATGGGTCAACCAGAGAGACGACGCCCCCAGTGCCTGTATCCGTCGGATCGAATCTATAGCGACGTCCAGGTTGAACTCGGGAGGTGGGGTCGCGGGCCGCATGATCCCGACATCGGGTAAGCGGACGCCGAGCGCGTCGCCAGTGAAGGCGATACCCGTCGCGTCGTCGAGATAGGTGTGGTGATGGCCTGCATGCCCCGGGGTGTCCACCGCCTGAAGGCTGCGTCCGCCCAGATCGATCTTGTCGCCGTCCCTCAGGACGTGTATGCGGTCGGGGTCGATGGGGTCGATCCCGCCCCACAGCCGTTCCATCTCATCGCCGTAGATCCTGGAAGCGCTCGACCAGAGCTTGGATGGGTCCGCCAAGTGCGGAGCCCCGACCTCGTGAACGGCGACCCTGGCGCCGGGGAAGCGTTGCGCAAGGGCGCCGGCGGCCCCCGCATGGTCCAGGTGGATGTGGGTGACCACTATCCAATCGAGCTCCGTGACGCCCTCTGACTCGAGCCCAGACAGGACGTGGTCGATAGACGACTTGGGGCCGCTCTCCACCAGGGCGGTGCGTTCGCCTCGGACCAGAAAGGCGCCCGTGATGCCGGGGCGTCCGTGCATCTGGGTGTCGATGATCAGCGGTCGTGTCAAGTTCTTCGCCTCCGATGAAGACCTGCGAGCGGTTGGAGCGTTACGGTTCCGGCTAGATGGTAGCCCGTAAGCAGAAACGCTCCGCCGTGTTGATAGTGAATCCCGGTGCCGGTCGTGCCTCGCAGGCCAGGCGCTCGGAGGTCATCGCAGCCGCCCGTGAACGGTTGGATATCGACGTCTTCGAGACCGACGGTCCGACGAGCGGGATCGAGATCACCAAGAGGGCGATCAAAGACGGAGCGGAGCTCGTTATCGCTTTCGGGGGCGACGGCATCGTCAACGAGGTTGCCAACGGTGCCTCTGGGAGTGCGGCAGCGGTGGGGATCCTGCCGGGAGGAACGATGAACGTCCTGGCACGCGATCTCGGCATCCCGGCAGATGCCATCTCTGCCGTAGCGCACCTGGACAGGGCCTTGGAGGCAGAACCGAGGACGATCCCGCTCGGGCGTCTCGACGACCGACTGTTCACGTTCAGCGCGGGGTGCGGTTTCGACGCCGAGGCTGCAGAGGTCGTCGAAGCTCACGCCCGTTCCAAACGCCTCCTGGGAGAGCTCTTCTTCTACCTGAGCGCACTCAGGGTCCTGGCCGGCTCCTACCGCCATCGGGGCCCATCGATGACCCTCACGGGTGAGTTCGGGACGGTGGAGGTCTCGATGGCGATCACCTGCAACGCCGGGCCCTATGCCTACCTTCTCGATAAGCCCGTGCGCCTAACCCCGGAAGTCGACCTCGACGGCGGACTGGATCTCTTCGCCCTCAAACGTATGCGTCTGGAGGCCCTGCCGTTCTATGCGTTCAAAGCGGTCCTGGGCGGATTGAACGATCACCCGGATGCCTTCTACGC
>JBKHYB010000242.1:0-3273 GCA_046565725.1 Actinomycetota bacterium | reverse complement strand
TAGACGTGCATATACGTCGCCTACGCGCGAAGCTGGGGGCCGAGCACGAAGCTCTGATCGAGACGATCCGCAACGTCGGATACCGGCTGGTCCCGCGCCCACGCGAGCACTGATGTCCCTGATCGTCACTGCGGTCATAGCCTTCGCTTTGACGGAAGGCGTCTGGCGGTGGGTGGTGATCGGCGTTGGCCTCGCCTGGGAAGCGATCGAGATCGCGCTGTTCCTCCGGTGGCGAGGGGTCAAGGCTCGGATGGGTCACGAGACCCTAGTGGGCACGGTGGGCAAGGCGATCACCGACTGCCGGCCGAGTGGCCAGGCTCAGATCCGCGGACAGATCTGGAGAGTGACCTGCGCTGAAGGCGTGGATGCGGGGGCCGAGGTGCGGGTGACGGAAACCGACGGCCTGCACCTCATCGTGGAACCCTTCCTCCGCTGAACCCGCGGGATTTCCGCGCTCGGAATGTCCCCTATAGGGGGGTCAAAACTTGTTAGGAAAGTTTCACTAGGCGTTCGCGGATCGCTATGGATGCCGCTTGGGTTCGATTCGTTACCCGTAGCTTGCGGAAGATCGATGAGAGGTGGCTCTTCACGGTCTTCTCCGAAAGGAACAGGGCCGAGGCGATCTCTTCGTTGGTGGCTCCCCGAGCGAGGAATCCGAGCACCTCGAGCTCCCGATCGGAGAGACCCTGGGAGTCTCGCTCCGTCGGAGCGCCGCGCGACAGCACGCGGCGAGCGACCTCCGGATGCAGATAGATACCGCGGCCGCTCAGAGCGGTATCGATCGCTTCGGTCAGTTGCTGGCTGGAAGCTTCCTTGAGGACGTATCCCGCTGCCCCTGCGGCGAGCGAACCGTCGACGTAGTCCTCTGTGTCGTAGGTCGAAAGGATCAAGACCGGCAGGGATGGATGGGACTCTCGGATCTTGCCCAGTGTCCAGATCCCATCGTGCTCGGGCATGCGCGCATCGAGGAGCACGACATCGACATGATCGGATCCGAGGACCGACAGGGCTTCGGGCCCCGACGACGCCTCTATCACACGCATCCTGAGCAACGTCTCTAACAACAGGCGCAGACCTTCACGGACGACTGCATGGTCGTCCACCAGTAACACCGTCCTGCCCTGATGGATGTCGGTCATCCGCCCATCTTCCTATGCTCGCGGTGCGAACCTCGGCCTTTCAGAGGATAGAGCAGGGTCAGAGGTCTGCCCGAGCCGGGCTCGGGTCCTAAGCCGAGGGGGCCGATGCCGGGACTTCGAGAGTGACCTTCGTCCCAGTCCCCGGGGAAGACTCGACGTTCATACGGGCATCCTCGAGCCGAACACGTGTGGCAAGTATCTGGAGACCTTGGTGCTTGCGGAATCCGTCCGGAGGACCGGAGCTCCGCTCGAACCCTTTGCCGTCGTCCACGACCTGAACGACCACCCGTCGCTCTTCGAACGAGAGGATCACCCGCGCCCCCATCGCCTCGGAGTGTTTGCGAACGTTGCTGAGGGCCTCCTGGGCGAAGGCGAATACCAGCCCCACCGTGTCCGGTGAAACGTCCCGAGGTTCCCCCGATAGCTCGAACGAGATGTCGAGGCCCCACTGAGCCGCGAAGTCGGCGGCGAACCGCCCCAGCCCGGATGCAAGGTCCGTCCATTCGGGCGCGTTCGGGGTCAGCTCCAAGATGGCGCCGCGGAGATCGTCTAGGGCCTCGAGGACCGCGGCCCTGAGCGACCGGAGCATCTTCCGGGCCGCATCGGGTTCCTCGATGACCTGATCGAAGACCTCCATCTGCACCGCCACGTTGGTCAGAACCTGAGTGATGCCTTCGTGGATCACCCCTGCGATGCGAGCCCTCTCCAGCAGCATCGCGTTCATACGCGCGAGCGTTACCCGGTCCGCGTCATCATCGAGATCGATCTCGGCCGGGCCCAAGGTGATAGAGGTGACCAGCAGATCGCGCACGAGCTCGCTCGTCCCTTCAGACACCAGCGGGTCGACCCGTTCGGGTTGGGGGTCCTCGAAGAAGGCCGCGACCCGGCCAGCTTGATCCGCGAGCACGAGCAGGCTCTCGACACCGGCGACGGCGAGCCGCCGGCCCGGCATGCCGAGCTCTGACAGGTCCGTTACATGAACGCAGCAACCCATCGGCAAGGAAGCGAGTAGCTGGACCAACACCTCATCGCGGTGCGAAGGCCGGGGCCCCTCGACCGCCCAGCCCCGCCCCGTGGCTCGGGCCACGGTCCATCTGCTGGCTCCGGTCCATCGAGCCACCGCCTCGATCGGTGAACCGACCGAGAGAGCCGAACCCGCTTCGTCGTTGCCGATCTGCCTCATCTCCCATCGCTGCCGGCAAGGCCTACCGCGATGCTAGTACGGCGGTCTTCTTCGGCCCCGGACGTGCAGGGGGGAACCTGGTCGTCGGCGCAGAATGCGTAGGTATGAGACGAGTCTCCTTGGTTCTTTCGTTGGCCCTCCTGATCGCGCCCGTGGCGTTCGAGCGCTCCGCCGGCGCCGATCCCGTTCCGGAAGATGCCGTCTGGGAGCAGGTCTGGTTCCCCTCCGGAGACGGGACGATGTTGCACGCCGACGTCTTCCTTCCCAAAGACCGCCGGGTGAACGATCAGCACCCCGTGATCCTGTCGATCGGCCCCTACTTCGGGACGAACGCTCTCAACGGCAGCGTCGGGACCGAGGAAGGACCGATCATGAGATTCGCCGACATGGTCGAGGGAGGCCGGATCTTCGAGCGGGGCTACGCGTACGTGCAGGTCGACTCTCGAGGCTACGGAGGAAGTGACGGCTGTTACGACTACGGCGGTGCGGGTGAGCAGATGGATGCCGTCGCCGCGATCGAATGGGCAGCGTCGCAACCTTGGAGCAACGGTAACGTCGGCCTGTGGGGGAAGAGCTACGACGCTTGGACACAGGTGATGGCACTCGCCCACAAGCCCGAAGGTCTCAAAGCGGCGGTGGTCCAGTCGCCGATCGACGACGGTTACAAGATCGCCTTCATGAACGGTGTTCACTACTCGGCGGGGTGGTATCTCACGCCTGCCCTCTATGGTGCGTACGACCTAGCTCCGGCAAGCCTTAACGATTCACCACCCGAGGAGTTCCTCTACCCCGCTAAGGGCACACTCACCAACCCCTCCTGCTACGCGGTGCATCCCGCCATGTCGAACACCATGTTCGAACGAGACGCTGCCTACTGGCGCGAGCGGGAGATCTCCGGCAAGGCCCGCCGAGCGAACGTCCCGATCATGTGGTCGCACGGGTTCAACGATG
>JBKHYB010000241.1:0-3307 GCA_046565725.1 Actinomycetota bacterium | reverse complement strand
TTCCTCCAGACGAGCGATCCTGCGCTGTAGCTCTTGTATCTCCGCCGAGAGGGCGGGCGGCTCGTTATCGATGTCGCTCGTAGGCACTCCGAAGAATCCGGTGGGCGCCAGGGGTTCCGTCAGCATCCCCGCCAACGCCTCGGACCGCGCGCCGTCCTCGGATGTCGCTTGCAGGGTTTGAACGATCTCCTGTCTCGTGGTAGCTCCCGTTGCGTGGCCCTCATCAACCAACAGCTCCTCAGCCCGGTCGACGAGTTGAGCGATGGCCCCTTGTCTCTGTGCCGATGCTTCTCGCATCCGATGAGGATCGGTCGCAGTCCCCACGCTTTCGGTCATCGCAATCAGGGCACCGACATCCTGTGGATATCTCCTTACGAGTTGATTGACGGCCCACGCCGAGAGCTTCGGTTTCTTGAGTGCCTTGACTCGCTTGGCGCCCTCGGTGTCCCCTTCAGCTCGAAGACGCTTCGCGAGATCGTTGCGCGCCGCGGTGAACTCTTTGAGCGATAACCCGTACAGATCCCAACCCGGTTCGGTCAACGCCCCAACCCGCTTCCGACGGCGCATCTATTCATGGCCAGGCTTCCAGTCTGCTTCTGCACACATAGCAAGTGTCCGACTTTTGGGCAGAAACTTCTAGGCCGACGGCCCGTAACGTCGCCTCGGCCCCTTCCTCGGGACGTCGAGCGACGCAACGCTCACGCCGATTTCCGCGCCAAGAACATCCCCTATAGGGGGGTCAATTCTTGTTAGGAAACGGTTAGGTGAGGCGGGGGGTTGGGAGGTCGATGTAGTGGGACTCTCCGTCGGTGATGCGCTGGTACTCCTCGAAGTAGGCCTGCATCTGTGGGTCGTCCGCCATCGCCTTCTCGTTCTTCCGGGCCTCGGCCTCGCTGGTGAAATAGACCACCTGCGTGTAGCGACCGTTCTGCGGGTGCCAGGCGGTGTAGCCGCCAAGGATGTCGGGGCGGCTGCTCGGCAGATCACCGGCCATCTTGCGGTCTAGCTCACGGGCTCTCTCGACATCGGTGACCTTGCCTTGGATCACCTGTACGAAGCCGGCATCGTCGGAGCCACCGCTCATGAATTCATCGATCTCGGTGCAGTCGTGGAAGAGGACGTCGGACAGGCCCTTCTCTATCGAGGCCCACCATTGACCCTGCTCGGGGCGATCGCTGTTGGCGCGTGCATCTTTCTCGGAAGAGAACCGAGCGGCGACGAAGAGCTCCCCGTCCGGCGAGATGCCCGACGTCGACCCGAGGAACCCGATGGAGCCTGGCTTAAGGTCGCGCTCCCACGCATCCATGGCCTGCTTCACGGCATCGGGATCGGTGACCTTCCCCTGGATGACCTGAACGAACATGCCGAACCTCCTTCCCCGGGTCTCCCCGGTATCCCCTTAGAGCCAACCTATCTACGGGTTCCGGAACGTCAAGGGGAAGGATGCGAAGCGTTACGAAAGGTGGCTTTTGCCGCACTCGGGTCGGGCACCTCAATAGGTGACGGTGCGGTCTGCCTCCATGACGAGCTTGACGAGCACGTTGGGCATCGCGAACTCGGCCGGCTTGCCCTGAAGATCGTCCTCCGAGACGCCCCGTGCCTTGGCGGACATCCCCGAGACGAAGAACCTGCCTCCGTTGCGAGCGATGGCCTCGTAGGACTCCCGCAGACGGCCGGTGCCGAGACCTTCGAGATTGTCCAGCACCGGATCCCTGATCAGCTGCGAGGCATCACCGGCGAGGAACATCGACACCTCGTGACCCTCTTCGATCGCAGCTTTCGCTACCAAGAATCCGAGGGCAGCTCGGGTCGGATGTTCGGGGCCGTGGGTGACGTGTACGAGAAGGTGAGACATCACACCCGCTCCGCCATCGCCAGGATGTCGTCCCGCGTCATCTTGCCCTGAAGCTCCGGGTGGGCCTCGGCCACATGCCCTTCGACCTGCGAGACCAACGAGTCCTCGTTGTCGGCTCGGACGACGGCCCCACACTCACAGTTGATCAAGTACGACATCTCCCCCTCCTTTATCGGGCACATCTCTACCCGTGATGATAGGCAGGGAGGGTTGACGCAACCTTGGAGGAACCTTGGCGCGTGACCGGATATACGTGTGCGGACGGCTGGTCATCGAGATCGACGGGCAAAGACGCGAGGGCTCGCTGCCTGGCCGCCAGGGGCGTTTGGCCTTCGCCTACCTGCTTCTTAACCGGCACCGTCCGATCGGACGCTACGAGCTGATGGACGCTCTATGGCGGGAGGAGACCCCCGCCGATCCAGAGACGTCCCTGTCCGCGATCCTGTCCAAGGTCCGCAAGGCGGTGGATCCCATCTCGATGGACGGCCGGTCCAGTCTCGAGGTGCACATCCCCGACGGGTTCTGGCTGGATCTCGAAGCGGCCGAAGAAGCTCTTCACCGGGCCGAGTCTGCCAACGCGCAGCAGCGGTGGCACGAGGCATGGTCACCAGCGCGGGTCGCACTGCATATAGCCGCGCGAGGGTTGCTCGTGGGTCTAGATGCACATTGGCTCACCCCACATCGTGAACGGATCGAAGAGCTCCATCTCGGGGCACTCGAGAACTACGCCCGGTGTTGCCTCGGCATCGGAGGAACCGAGATCTCTTCGGCACTCAGGTCGGCTCGCACCCTCGTGGAGCGCGCGGGGTTCCGCGAGTCGGGCTACCGGCTGCTCATGCGGTCACTGGCCGCCGACGGCAACCCTGCGGAAGGTCTTCGGGTCTACGAACAGCTCCGGACCAGACTTCGCGAGGAACTCGGTGTTTCACCGGGACCCGAAACGCAGGAGATCCATCAGGATCTTCTGCGCGCCTGTGGGTGAAACGATCCCGTTCGCATCAGAACGATCGCAGTCACGATCATCCAGATGTCGAGAGTGGTCAGGCCCACCCTCTGAGTTATCCCGTTCTCGCCCCATCCGGTGAACTGGCTGTAGAGGAAAGAACCACCAACGAGGCCGGCGACAAGGGAGAACCACCTGTACCCGGGCGGCGTTACATGACGGGTAGTTGCCGCCGCGATCAACGGTGACAAGCCGAAAGACACGTAGTGAACGACCGCCCCTATCGAATGCATCGTGTCGGTGAGGCTCGTACCGAAACCGGGGCATCCCGGTGAACATACGAAGATCCCCAGGGTGACCGCCGAGACACCGGCGATCATCGTCGTGACCGCGGCGACTCGGGCTCGCCAGCGACGATGGATCAACGTCCCCATCAAGATGGAGGCGAAGCTGACGATCGCGATCCCGGTGAGCACGATCCACCGGTAAGGAGCGTCTTGCTCGGCAAG
>JBKHYB010000240.1:0-3310 GCA_046565725.1 Actinomycetota bacterium | reverse complement strand
GAGCGATAGAACATGCAGCCGTGCAACTCCGATACGGCGTCTTTGACGAGATCGATTATCGCTATCTACCGCAAGCCCTTGCATTCCACATCCGAGAGATCAAGCATGGGGACGACTGGTTGGAGATCGGTCGCTTCATCCCCGGGTACGAAGAGATGCTCGAAGAGCGCTCAAGGGAGTGGCTCGTCAAGGGCTTGGCATCCAGCGCGTTCAAGCTGGGCCTGGAAAAGCTGGGAGTGGCAGAGCCGCCTCGTAGATCGATCCGCTATCTCCGGCAGGCCCTTTACCTGCGGAGACTCAAGAAGATCGGTCGAGCCTGATCCGACCTAGGCTTTGTGCGCCCCATCCACCACGGGTCGGTCGCCTACGGGCTCTTCCGGTTCGATCACCGTCGTCTTCAACACCGCGATCTCTATGCAGGCAACGTCTTCCGCCGTCTCGGTATGGCCCTCGAAGAGAGTAACCGTGACCGTCTTGAGTCCGTAATCGACCTCGACGCGGTCGAGCACGTAGCAGGGCTCGACCCCGCTCCAGTAAGAGATGTAGATGTTTCCGTCACTTCCGACGTTGTAGGAGTCCCAGGCGATCGGCCGAACGTCTGCTTGGCCCGGCTCCGGGACTGTGTAGGAGGGAGACGCGGAAGGGACGTCTGCACGCTGGGACGGCACCGAGCTCACGGGGGCATCCGGATCCGAAGGTGGGGCCGAACGGCCCGCGGGGTCGGACCCGCCGCCGCATGCGGCCAGGAACACCAGTAGTGCCGACGCTGCCAGCGATACCTTCATGCCCGTTCTGACGATGGGAAGCATCCGATGGTTCCCGACGGTCACTGGCGGTCGCTGCAGAGGCGCGAGACCTCGTTCTCGATCAGCACCCCGAGCCCGGGCAACGCCTGATGGATCTCGTTGCTGAGCTCGGGCCCTCGGGCTTCGCCGACCTCAAGCCCCAAGAAGACGATCCGCGCGACCTGTCCGTGTTCGGAGGCCTTGGCTACCGTCTCGGCAAGACGGAAACCGTGTTGGGAAAGTCCGGCTTCGATCTCGGGCGGGATCTGACGCCCACCGATCTGGAAGCGCACGAGTTCCCCTAGCTCCCGCTTCCCGCCCGACGAAACCGCATCGACCAGGACGATGGCGTCTGCCTCCTCGATCAACGGATCGACGTCGTCGAGCGGCGTGGCCGGTACGACCCGGACTCCGGGCCGTTTCTCGAGAGAACCCCGCACCTGTTCGATAGCCAGGAGACCCAGGGCATCGTCACCCGCCTCCGGCTCCCCACATCCGATCACCGTCACTCTCCATGCCATGACGAGCAGACTATCGGGTCCGGTCCGGGCCACCGATACGCATTTCCGGGGAATGAAATGGTCGAATATCGACCAGATTCTTACGAGGAATGTGGTTGGGACTTGCCGCTCTCGTCGAGGGCTTCGAGCAGGGTGTTCCACCCCAACAGGGCGCACTTGATGCGCACGGGATACTTCACTACGCCCTTCAAGGAAACGAGGTCGCCGAGGGCGTCGGGGTTCCCCTCCTCTTCACCGGCCATCATGCGCTTGATCGCCTCGGCCAGATCCTGGGCATCCTTAGCCGGCATCCCCTTGACCTTCTCGGTCATCATCGAGGCGGATGCCTGACTGATCGAACAGCCTTTGCCCTCGAAAGCGATACCGGAGACATCATCGCCATCGAACTTGAGGAACAACTCGATCTCGTCGCCACACAGGGGGTTGTTGCGTTCGAGTGCGACGTCGTGCGGGTCCAACCTGCCCTTGTTCCGTGGATCACGGTAGTGATCCAGGATGACCTCTTTATAAAGATCCTCGAGGCTCAGACGAACCACCCTTTCGCTTTATCGAGCGCATCCATGAGCGCGTCAACCTCTTCCTTGGTGTTGTAAAGGTAGAACGAAGCCCGGGCCGTTGCAGGCACCCCGAGCCTACGCATCAAAGGCTGAGCGCAGTGGTGCCCGGCCCTGATGCAAACCCCCTCCTGGTCCACGATCGTCGCCATGTCGTGGGGGTGGACCTCCGGGAGATTGAAGGACACCACACCGGCCCGGAGCTCGGGGTTGGGCGGGCCGTAGACGGTGGCACCGATCGCCCGCAGTCGCTCCATGGCGTAGGCGGTCAGTTCGACCTCGTGCTCGTGGATCGCATCGAGGCCGACCGCTTCCAGATACTCGACCGCGGCCCCCATGCCCACCGCCTGAGCGACGTTGGGCGTGCCGGCCTCGAACTTCTGGGGGATCTCGGCCCAGGTGGCACGGTCGATCCACACCTCGCGGATCATCTCTCCCCCGCCATGGAAGGGAGGCATCTCTTCGAGGAGGTCCTCACGACCGTAGAGCACGCCGGCTCCGGTCGGGCCGCACATCTTGTGGGAGGAGTAGGCCAGGAAGTCCGCATCGATGTCGTTCACGTCGAACCGGTGATGAGGCG
This sequence comes from Actinomycetota bacterium, assembly GCA_046565725.1. Lineage (GTDB taxonomy): Bacteria > Actinomycetota > CADDZG01 > CADDZG01 > WHSQ01 > CALMBW01. The sequence goes on along the minus strand of JBKHYB010000240.1, from coordinate 870 downwards.
CGGCCTGGGCCGCATCAACCAACACCCGGCCGCCGACCGCGTGCACGGCGTCCGCAACCTCGCGCACCGGTTGAACCGTGCCGAGAACGTTGCTCTTAAGTTGGATCGCCGCGAGCTTGGTGCGGTCGGTGACATATTCCTCGAGGAGGTCTATACGCCAGGTGTGATCGTCATCCGAGATCGGAAGCGCTCGCAGCGTAGCCCCTGTCTCCTGCGCCAACAGTTGCCACGGGATCAGATTGCTGTGGTGTTCGGTCTCGGTAACGAGGATCTCGTCACCCTCACCGACGTTGGCACGCGCCCAGGAATAGCGGACCGCGTTGATGGCTTCGGTCGTCCCACGGGTGAACACGATCGAGCGAGCCGAGCGGGCTCCGATCCAGCGAGCACAAGCCTCGCGCGCGCCTTCGTAGGCCGCGGTCGCCTTCTCGCCGAGCTCGTAGATGCCGCGATGGACGTTCGCGTTCTCTTCCTCGTAGAAGCGAACCATCCGATCGATGACCTGACGGGGCTTCTGCGACGTCGCCGCCGAGTCGAGGTACGCGAGGGGCTTGCCGTGGGCCTCCGTCTGGAGGATCGGGAAATCCTTGCGTACTACCTCGACATCTAAGCTCGACATCGTCTCATCCTGTTAGACCTTGGCCCCTTCGGTCTTCTCCAGCTCGGCGAGTTCTTCGGCCGTGAGGCCGATCTCCTTGGCGATCTGAGCGTAACCCTCGGCCTCGAGTCTCTCGGCGAGATCGAAACCGCCCGACTTCACGATACGCCCACCCATCAACACGTGGACCTGATCGGGGCGGATGTAGTTCAACAGGCGCTGATAGTGAGTGATCAGCAGGATGCCCACCTCGGGGCCGGCCAGCTTGTTCA
>JBKHYB010000239.1:0-3315 GCA_046565725.1 Actinomycetota bacterium | reverse complement strand
CAAGCGGGTGAGCCGTCTGGGCACCCTTTACGACCCCAGCTACTTCGTGGGGGGCTACGCCTTCCACGGCAGTCCGTCGGTACCGACCTATCCCGCCAGCCACGGGTGCATCAGGCTCCCGATGTATCTGAGCCGGCCCTTCTTCGACCGCAACCCCGTAGGCAGGTACGTCTTTATCCACGACTGAGCCGCTCCGGCGCCCGACAGGAGGCGCCCGCCTGGGAGCGAACCTTGGCAGCATGCGTAGGTTCGTCGCTGTAGTCGTCCTAACGGTCATCGGAGCATCCCTCGTGGTGCCTCCGGCCTCGTCGAGCGCTGCCCTGATGCTCGTAAGGGTGCCGGTGTCGACGGCGAGCGAGGCGGGCTTCCTCGCTTCGAACTTCGACGAGACCCACAACCACCGCGATGGCCACATCGAACTGCTCCTGTGGCCGGGAGATCGAGCCCGGCTCGAAGCTGCCGGATTCACCGAGTACGAGATCGTCTCCGTGGACGTGGTGGGGGAGGCACAGCGCGCGTTCTCTGCAGGCGGACCGACCGTCTCTCTGCCCGGTCCCGACCGTGACACCTATCGGACGCTCGAGGACTACAACTCCGAGATGCGCGCTCTCGCAGAGGACAACCCGAGCCTGGTGCGCGTCATCAAGTTGCCTTTCCGAACGCACGAGGGTCGCCGGGTGTTGGGCGTGGAGATCGCCGCCGATGTCGATGACCCCTCCGACGGTCGGCCTTACTTCCACGTGGACGGCATCCACCACGCTAGGGAATGGCCTGCAGGTGAATACCCCATGATCTTCGCCCACTACCTCGTCGAGAGGTTCGGCAAGGACCCCCGCATCACATCGCTTCTCCGCCGCGTGAGGATCGAGGTGGTTCCGGTCGTGAACGTCGATGGGTTCGACTATTCACGTGATTCTCTGGTCGACTCCCAGGGGGCTGCGGCTTACCCGCTGTCGTTGCTTGGGCTCGAGGCTTACTGGCGGAAGAACCGGCGTTCGTTCACGGAAACCACGGTTGCCGAGCGCAATCCCGACGCGTTCGGGGTCGACCCCAACCGCAACTACGGTTTCTTCTGGGGTGACGATGAGGGCGGCTCTTCGGGGGAGCGGACCTCGCAGACCTATCGTGGACAAGAGCTGTTCTCAGAGCCCGAGGTGCAGAACATCCGGGAACTGGTGCTGTCGCGGCAGGTGACCGCTCTGATCACCAATCACACCAGCGGCCGGTTGGTGCTTCGGCCGTGGGGTCACACCGCGGACGACGCACCGGATGAGGGCCGGCTCCGACGTCTGGGCGACGCCATGGCGGAGGCCATGGGCGGATACACCTCCCAGAAGGGGATCGGTCTTTACGCCACCACCGGAACCACCGACGATTGGTCCTATGCCGTGACCGGGGGTCTCGGGTACACCTTCGAGCACGAGACGTCGTTCCACCCGCCTTACGCAGATAGCGTGGGAGTCAACTGGAAGGGTGTGATGGAGGCGTTCGTGCTGGGGGCCGAGGCCGCAGCCGACCCGGCTCACCACGCCGTGATCAAGGGCCGACTCGTCGATCCAGAGGGTAACCCCCTGGCAGGAACGATCCGGTTGTCGAAGTCGTTCAGGACCCCTCTATGGGAGGGCAACCCCTCTGGCAGGAAGTCGATCCGCGAGCGCATCTCGGTGAAGTTCCGAACGGAGAGCGACGGCACATTCGAACTGCATGTGAACCCCAGCACCAGGCCCATAGTCGCCGACAGGAAGGGCGAGGAGCGCTACGGCCTCGGTTTCATCGGTGGCAAGTGGACGCAAGCCGTGCGGATCGCCGTCGGTAGAGGCGACGTGATCGATCTGGGCGACGTTGTGCTGGACCAGCGCATCTACAAGGCCATCTTGCTCGAGGATATGGAGGACTACTACTAGCTTCCCTCCGGTATTACGCGGCGCCCGAAGACGATCTGGTCGTGCCACCAGGTTCCCTTGGAGATCTCGCCGAGGCTGACGCCGGCCCGGCCCCCCGAGGAGTGCACCATCCAACCCTTACCGACATAGAGACCTGCGTGGTAGACGTCGGAGGTTTTCGAGTCTCGTCCGTCCGGTGCGAAGAACACGATGTCGCCGGGGATGAGTTCGGAGTAGCTCAACCGCTTCTTGCGCGGTGTCGCTTGTGCCATGTCGTAGGAGGCCCGCTCGGGGAGCGACCAACCCTTGTAGTCCCGGCCTACAGGGGAATAGGTGGATGACTTCTGCTGCAACACGTACCAGAGGAAGCCGCTGCAGTCGAAGCCGCCGGCTGGTTGGGCACCGTAGGGATAACCATCGGGGGTGCGGGCGATCCATTCGCCGCCCCAGACATACGGCGTGCCTGCCAACGAAAGGGCGAACCTGATCACCTTGCGTCGGGTCGCGTCGTAGTCCTCGAGGCCGAAGCGGGCGAGCGCATCGGCCGAATAGATGCTCGGAGCGGTCATCGCCCTCCACACGGCCCAGGCGACATCGGCCTGCCGCATGTGGTCGTCGGCGGCGGTCTCCATCGATTCCTCGTCGGTGGGACGGTCGTGCCTCAAACCGAGCTCGCGCGAGACGACCTCGGTGCCGAACCGTTCGGGAACCTGAGGGTCCCATCCATCGGGGGACTGGGCTTCGTTGAGGCCCTGCGCGATCGCTTGGCGGTCGAGCACCCTCACGAGGGTGGCGCCGACCTCGCCCGCCGTGACCTTGCCCTTGGTGCGGCTGTAGCCACCTCCGAAGGCTCCCTCGATCATCGCTCTGAAGTCCTTGCGGTACATGGGGGCGTTGGGGGCGAAGGTGGCCTTGTCGAGGAGGCCCTGATCGGCGAGGTAATTGACCGCCGGCTTGGCCCACTCCGGGACGCGTGCGCGCGCCGCAACGGCCGACCCGGAGGGAACCAGGCCCGCCAGGGCAACCACACAAGCAACGCAAGTTAACCGCTTCAACATCATCACCAATGAAGTATCGAGGAGTGGGTGGTGGAACTTGAGAGCCGAACGGCTGAAGGAGACATCCCGATGGTAGCGAAATCGGTAGGAGCGCACATCAGACCTATGGCCTAGGGAAGGATCGTCTTGACTACGCGGTTGTGGAAGATCTTGGCTGTTCTGTCCCTTTTCGTCGCGATCCTCCCGGTAGCCGGTATAGCTCGCTCGGCCCCCCTGGAGTGCCCCTCGGTGAGCCCGAAGCCGCTCGGTTTCGCCAAACCTCGGTTCATCGACAAGCGCCGGGCGGGGGGCGAGCCGGTCAGCATCGTGGCCCAGGATGGCTCGCTGGTCGTTTCGGCGCATGCGGGAACGACGCACCTCTACAAGGACCCGAA
>JBKHYB010000238.1:0-3317 GCA_046565725.1 Actinomycetota bacterium | reverse complement strand
GCCCGTGCCAGCGACAGCCCGGTGTAGCTGTCGGGAACCAGATCCACACCGATGCCCTTCGCCTCCAGCGACGCGCGGGTGGCAGGTCCCACCGCAGCTACCTTCGTCGACACGAACGCCTCCTCGGGCATGCAGCCGAGACGGGATAGGAACTTCTCGACTGCGTTGGCGGAGGTGAACGCGACCCAGTCGAACGAACCCGAAGTCATCATCCGGATCGACCCGTCCACCTCGGTCCACGACTCCGGGGGTTCGATCCGGATCGTTGGGAGCTCGATCACGTCGGCCCCCGCGGCGCCCAGCGCCGCGCTCAGCCGACCCGCCTGCTCGGGACGACGGGTGACGACTACCCGGCGTCCGTCGAGTCCCACTTCAGTTCCTCGAGGATCTCGTCGCCGCCTCCACCGATGATGGCCTCGGCCAGTTCGGTGCCCATCGATACGGCATGGCTCAGGGGGCCGGAGATCCGGTCGCGCAGCGCCCGCGAACCATCCGGCAGAGCGAGATATCCGGTGAGCACGAGACCTGCCGGAGCGGGAGAGGCGAGGCATCCGAGGGGTACCGAGCAGCCACCTTCCAGACGGGCCGAGAAGGCACGCTCGGCCTCCAACGCAGCCCGGGAGGCAGGATCATCGATGCCTGCCAGGAGTTGCCGCAGATCGTCGCGGTCGGCACGGCCCTCGATTGCCAGGAAGCCCTGTCCGGGAGCCGGCACCCAGTGATCGGGGCCGATCGGCGCGGCGTCGGCATCCGCCCCGAGCCGAGCTATCCCGGCCGCCGCGAGGATGGCAACGTCGACCTCGCCGTCGGTCACCTTACGCAGGCGCGTGTCGAGGTTCCCCCGCAGTTCGACGACCTGAAGATCGGGCCGGCTCTCCCCCAGCAGCGCCTTGCGGCGCATCGAAGAGGTGCCCACCAACGAGCCCGACGTCAGGGTGCCGAGGCGCTCCTCGCCCGAAGCACCGGAGCCTCCGACAACGACATCGCGGGGGTCTTCGCGCGCTGGGATCGCCAGCAGGGCGCATCCTTCCGCGAGCTCGGCGGTTAGGTCCTTAGCCGAGTGAACCGCGATGTCGGCCTCGCCGACGACGACGGCGGCCTCAACCTCGGACATGAACAAGCCCTTGCCGCCGATCTCGGCGAACGGTCGCTTGTCGATGTCCCCCTTGGTCGTGACCGTCAGGATCTCCACCTCTAGATCCGGGTGAACCCGACGGAGCATCGTGGCGACCATCTCGGTCTGAGTGAGAGCGAGCTTGCTGCCGCGACTCGCGATCACGAGCGATCTAGAGATCGTCTTCGTCCCTCTCATCGTCGAGCTCGAACAGCTCTCGCAGCACAGTGAGGTACAGGTAACCCTGCTTAGACGAAGCTGCATCGCGCGACTTCGCCAGCGGCGTGTGGAGGATCTTCGACACGAGACGACGCGTCAGGTGATCGACGGCGTCCCTTTGCTCGGGCGTCATGGACTCGAGCTGAGCAGCGATCCGCTGCAGTTCAACCTCACGCAACAGATCGATCTTCGAAACGAGCGAGGCCGCCGTCGGAGCGAACTCCGTGGAGCGTTCCCACTGCAGGAAGCGATCCACCTCGGTAGTGATCAGCTCCTCTACCCTGGTGACCTCTCCCATGCGACTACCGAGGTTCGCTTCGACCACCCCTTTGAGATCGTCGATGTCACGCAGGACCACTCCGGTTATCTCAGCGGCTCCCGGGTCGACGTCGCGCGGTACCGCGATGTCGACGATGAAGAGCGGGCGGTCTTCGCCGCGAGGCTGCATCGCTCGCTGAAGCATCGACGCATCCACGATCGTCTCGGGAGCGGTCGTCGAACAGATGAGGATGTCCGAGTCCGCGATCGTGTCCTCCAGCAGTTCGAAGGGAACCGCGGTTGCATCGAAGATCTCGGCGAGGTTCTCGGCCCTCTCGGCGGTACGGTTCACGACGGTCAGTTCGGTTGCTCCCGCATCCGCCAGAGCCCTGGCCGCCAGACGTCCCATCTTCCCGGCCCCCACGATGGCCACCCGCTTGCCGGTGAGTCCGGTGGCAGGGAAGGCCCGGCGGGCTAGGTCGACGGCAGCCGATGACACCGACACGGGGTTGCGGCCGATCTCGGTCTCGCTACGGGCACGCTTCCCCACGCGCAGTGCTTGGCGGAAAGCAGCTCCAAGGATTCGACTGATCAGGCCCTCGTCGTCCGCACGGAGATAAGAGCGGCGGACCTGACCGAGGATCTCGGACTCGCCGACGACCATCGAATCGATACCGGCGGCCACGCGGAACAGATGCCGCACCGCGGAGTCGTCGTGATACGTGTACAGGTGATCGATGAAGTCCTCGGGTTCGACGTGACAGAACTCGGCGAGGAAGTTTCGGATGTCCTGAGCGCCGGCGTGGTACTTGCTTACGACCGCATAGACCTCGGTGCGGTTGCAGGTCGAGAGGATCGCCCCCTCCACGACATGCTCGGCGGTTGCCAACTGATGAAGGGCCTTGGGTAGACGCTCTTCGTTGATGGCGAGCCGTTCCAGTAGTGAGACGGGGGCGGTCTTATGGTTCAGGCCCACCACGACCACGGACATCGTTTCCACTATAGGTCCTCGTCCCTACCGACCGCCGAGCCGGCGGTTCGCCTCGCGGGCCGCTTCGATCGCCTGTGTTCTCTGCTGGTAGAACGCCAGGATCTGAAGCTCGATCGAGAGATCGACCTTGCGGATGTTCACGTCGGGCGGAACGTTCACGACGCCCGGCGCGAAGTTGAGTATCGACCTGACACCGGCATCCACCAACTTGTCGGCCGACTCCTGAGCGGAGGACGGAGGTGTGGCGATGATGCCGATCGAGATGCCCTCGTCGTTCACCACCGTCTTGAGCTCGTCGATGTGCTGGATCGGAAGGCCGCCTACCTCCTGACCGATCACGGACTCATCGACATCGAACAGGGCCATTATCCGGAAACCTCGCTCACCGAAGCCCTTGTACGAAGCGAGGGCGCGACCGAGGTTACCGATACCGATGATCACCGCCGGCCAGTCCTGGGTGAGGCCAAGCTCGCGGGTGATCTGGTACAGCAGATATTCGACGTCGTAGCCCACGCCTCGGGTCCCATAGGAACCGAGGTAAGACAGGTCCTTACGAACCTTGGCGGCGTTCACACCGGCCATACGAGCTAGGTCTTCTGAGGAAACCGTTACATCGCGACCCTGGCCCTCGGCGAGTTCCAACAGCGAGCGGAGGTAGACCGGGAGCCGCGCAACGGTTGCTTCTGGGATAGGTCGATTGCGCATTTGCCGCTCATACTAAACGACCATGTGAAC
>JBKHYB010000237.1:0-3327 GCA_046565725.1 Actinomycetota bacterium | reverse complement strand
TCATCTACTTCGACATGAGCTTCGCCGATGTGTGGCCGAAGTACGTGGTTGGCGACGCCCTAGGTGTCCTGGTCGTGGCGCCGGTGTTTCTCTGTTGGTTCGGCCGTCGCCACTATCGGTCCAGCTTGGAGACGGCGACGTTGATCGTGTCTCTGAGCCTCATCACCCTTCTCGTCTTCCGGAATTGGGAAGCGCGCTGGGATGCCAGCCTGCCCTTCCTCGTGATCCCGCCGCTTACATGGGCGTCGTTGCGCTTCGGGGTACGGGGCGCCGCCGCTGCCTCCTTCGTTGTCGCCCAGGTGGCCAACGCCTCCACGGCGCTTGGATATGGTCCTTTCGCGATCGCCGGAACCACCACTCACGCGGTGACCTTGCTTCAGCTCTTCGTGGCGGTGACGGTCGTGTCGGCGCTGGCGCTCGCTGCCGTGACGGAAGACCTCCTCGACCGTAGAGAGGTTGAGAAGCGTCTTTCCGCCCAGAACAAAGAGCTTCAGACGGCGCTTGAGGAGATCTATAAGAGCCACCTGTACATCCGCAAACTCGAGGGGATCCTGCCGATCTGCATGAACTGCAAGTCGGTGAGGTCCGACGATGATTCGGATTGGCTGCCTCTCGACTCCTATCTGATGACCCGCAGGGATGCCCTGTCTCTGAGTCATACCCTGTGTCCGAGCTGCGCCGAGGAAAGGGCTTTCCTGTAGCCCTTCCCGCGGACGAAGAACGGCCCCCGGGAACCGGGGGCCGTTCTGTCTAGACGTTCGTTCGGCCTTGCCATCTTCCGCTTTTCTCGCCCGGTGGACCGGACCGGGACGGAAGACGCTGGTGGAACGGTTGGATTCTGCCCAGGTCGTTACTTCGAGGTGGCCAGGATCCTTCGGTGAAGCTCGACCTTCAGCAGCCGTTCACCTCGTGAGGTCCGTAGGAACTACTACCCGTCAAGTCAGGACCACCTCCTTTCTCACGTACCGATATATGACCACAACCGCAGGTGTATCCGCTCGGTTTTCCGCGTGACTTTTTCTCGAAAGTCGGTCGAGTTATCCGCGCCCCGGACGGGAGGGTCGCGGCCGCTCGGTATACTTCTCAACCGAACTTGACCGCCTGGTCAAGTAACCCCGGACGGACCGCGGACAGCGTCTGCCGGCCGGATAAGTAGGCTCACAATCCAACGAACCTGAGGAGGGATCGATGGGACTGCTCGATGGCAAGGTAGCGATCGTCACGGGGGCCGGCCGCGGGATCGGCCGTGACCACGCGCTCGCTCTCGCTAAGGAAGGCGCGAAGGTCGTCGTCAACGATCTGGGAGGCTCCACGGCCGGCGAGGGCGCGGACGCCACCCCGGCCCAGAGCGTGGTCGACGAGATCAAAGCCCTCGGGGGCGATGCGGTTGCCAACTACGGCAACGTTGCGGACTTCGGCCAGGCCAAGGAGATGGTGCAGCAGGCCGTCGACGAGTTCGGGCGTCTCGACATCTTGATCAACAACGCCGGCATCCTGCGGGATCGCATGCTCGTCTCGATGAGCGAAGAGGAGTGGGATGCGGTCATCGCCGTCCACCTCAAAGGCCACTTCGCGCCCACCCACCACGCCGCCAACTACTGGAGAGAGCAGTCCAAGGCGGGCAACCAGATCAACGGCCGCGTGATCAACACGTCGTCGCCCTCGGGCGTCTTCGGCAACGTCGGCCAGACCAACTACGGTGCTGCCAAGGCGGGTATCGCCGCCTTCACGATCATCGCCGCCCAGGAACTCGGTCGCTACGGTGCGACGGTCAACTGTCTTGCCCCGAATGCACGTACCCGGATGACCGAGAACATCTTCGTCGGCATGGAGGCCAAGGAGGGCGAGTATGACCCGCTCGACCCGGCCAACATCTCTCCGGTCGTGGTTGCGCTGTGCGCCGATGAGGCTCAGAGCATCACCGGGCAGTGCTTCTTCATCTACGGGAACTCGGTGAACGTCCTCAAGCCCTGGGATGCCGGAACCCTGATCAAGAAGGACGACGGGTTCTGGGACCCGAAGGAGCTCCTCGGTCAGATCACCGAGACCTTCCCTCAGGGCATCGCGCCCGTGGGCATGATGCCGATGCTCGGCAAGGCTGCCGGACAGGTCTGAGGCATGGCCGAAACCGAGATCAGGTTCAAGCTGCCGGTCACCCGCGAAGGGGTCGCCGACTTCGCCTTGGCGGTGGGGGAGGACAATCCCGTCTTCAGCGATCCCGAGGTCGCGATGCAGGCCGGTTTCCCGGACGTGGTCGCGCCACCGACGTTCACTACGAGGCAGATCTTCGAGGTGCCGCGGGACGAAAGGGAGTCTCGCCTGGGGGCGAACCTCAACTACGCGCGCGTGCTTCATGGAGAGCAGGAGTTCATCTATAACCGTCTCCCGGTGGCCGGGGAGACCTTGAACGGCACGATGAGGATCAGCAAGGATTTCACCAAGGAAGGCAAGCGTGGGGGACAGATGCGCTTCGTCACCTACGAGACCGTCTTCACGGACGACGCCGGTGATGAGGTGCTGACGGCGCTCTACACGCTGATCGAGACCAGTAAGGATGCGGGCTCATGAGCACTCCAAGCGTCATCACTCTCGATGGGGTAACTCCCGGCATGGATCTGGAGGAGTACGTATACGGTCCGATCGATCGGGACGACATCAAACGCTACGCGGAAGCTTCGGGCGACGACAACCCGATCCATCAGGACGAGGAGTACGCCAGGAGCACCGGCGCGCCGACGGTCTTCGCTATGGGGATGCTCCCTGCCGGGTACCTCGCCCATGCCGTCTCGGACTGGTTCGGCGGACCGCATCACCTGAAGCGCTTCAAGGTCCGCTTCACCACGAGGGTCTGGCCCGGCGACGAGATCGTGTGCCGGGGCAAGGTCATCGAGGTCGAGGGAAGGGTCGTCAAGACGACCATCGAGGCTTACCGGCGCGGCTCGGGGCCGGACGGTCTCGATCTTCCGAACGAAGAGGTCGCGATCAAGGCCGAAGCCGATATCGAGCTTCCCGAGTAGTCACAGTCAACCGAGCGAACACGAACGGGGGAGTAGTCATGGGACTCAACAAGGATCTCGTCGGCAAGGATTACGGCACCACGACCTACGAGGTGACGGCCGAGGCGATCGAGAAGTACGCCCGGGCCACGAACGACGAGAACCCGGCCTATCTGAAGGGCGATGACTCGGTGGCGACGCCGGTCTTCCCGGTGGTGCCCGTCTTTCAGTCGTTCATGAACGCCGCGATGGACTCCGAGCTGAACGCCGATGTGCTGCGGCTCGTCCACGGTCAGGAAGAGCACGTCCTGTACTCACCGATCCGCCCGGG
>JBKHYB010000236.1:0-3339 GCA_046565725.1 Actinomycetota bacterium | reverse complement strand
GATCACGGGAGCCCCTTCCATGACCGCGATCGTGGCCTGCTCCTTGCTGTCGAAGGTGCGAAGCGGGTTCGTGTCGATCCTCGCCCGATCCTCGGGGGCGAGCTGCCCCTCGTGAGCGCGCAGATAGTCGACGAGCGCCTGGTTGTACCCGAAGCGACACGAGGGGTCGGGGTGACCGATCGAGTTGAGCTTGAGCGTGACCTGCAGGCCGAGACCGGCGAAGAAACGCATAGCAACCTCGATCACCTCGGCGTCGATGCTCGGCTCGTCGGCTCCGATGGCCTCGATACCTAACTGATAGAACTGCCGGTAGCGGCCCTTCTGGGGCCGCTCCTGCCGGTACATCCAGCCCGCGTAGGAGAGCTTCACCGGCAGAGCGCCGCGGTGGAGATTGTGCTCCAACACGGCCCGGACGGTGGAAGCGGTCGCTTCGGGCCTGAGCGTCATCGAGCGGCCGCCCTGGTCCTCGAAGGTGTACATCTGCGTGGTCACGACCTCACTGGTCTCCCCTACCCCCCGGGCGAAGACCTCCGTCTGCTCGAAGGTCGGCGTCTCGATCGGTGCATACCCGGCCAGCGCGAACGAGTCCAAGCCGAACCGGATCACGCGTTGCCACTGCCACGACTCGGGAGGCAGGACGTCGCGCGTTCCCTTGGGCGCGCTGAATGAGGATGTTTGGTCGGCCATCGGCCCATCCTACGGGACCGGACGCGGAGAGGCCCCCGGGCAACGCCGGGGGCCTCCTACCCGAGATCCCGTTACGGAAGTGGGTCCGGTACCAACGACGCCGTGGCCAGCGGTGCACTCGCCAGCTGCAGGATGCGGTCGATGTTCGTCCCCGCTATGAAAGCCGGCAGGTAGTTGGTTCCGACGACGAGGTGGGTCAGGTTGCCAACGGCCTCCCCACTCGCCGCCCTCACGCCGGAGCCGGAGTCACCGAGGTTGGCTATGCCATCCCAGCCGTAGCCCGACGCTTCGGGTCCGCTATCGCCGGTCCAGGTCACTATGCCCGCACGTGGGGTGCCGCCGGTCCCGACCCCGAGACCGTGGCCCACGTGGAGGATCGGATCCCCGAAGGCCGGCGTCTTGGCTCCGGTCGGTCCTGCGATGATCGCCATCGAGGGGTTCACGTACTGGACCATCTCGGGGTAGATCTCGATCAGGGCGAAGTCGTCACCGATGCCGTTGTCGACGCTCTTGGTGGTTACTCCGATGTTCATGAGGACTCCCGGGGCAGCCACCAGAGTGACTGCGTCCCCGACCTCGGCACAGTGCCCGGCGGTGCCGATGTAGACGCCCGAATTCCCTCCGGACGGCTTCGGCTTACCGTTGCCCTTGTCGCCGCCGTTCCCGTTGCCGTTGCCGGGACCTGCCGCCGGGGTCGCCGCGTCCGGGTTACCGAACACGAAATTCATCGTGCACCACGACGGCGAGATCATCCACGACCCAGGACGGATACCCGTGAACAGCAAGGCACTATCCACCTCGACCCCTTCGGGCAGCGGGATCGTCTTCCCTTGCTTCCCGGCGCGGACCGCTTCGCGGTGGAGTTCCGGCGTGTACCAGTCCGGGGTGGGAGCCTTCAACTCGATCGCGTAGCCACCCCCAGGCAGCGCGATGGCACCTTCCGGGAGAGCCTGTTCGGCGGCGGGAGCCACCGGGCTAAGAGCCATGACCAGACTCATCACACCTGCGACCAACAGCGATCTCTTCAGCACTTCTTTCCCCCTCGCTCTTCGGGATGCGAGCCCCGACCGGCCCGCTCCAGAGTTGAACAACCCAAGCTTCGGCAAAAGGTTGTTTCCCCACCCTTCTCCGGACAAACGCTCATGTCCTTCCCGAATCATCCCTATCCCGGCAACTTTCCGCGCGGGGAAATGGCTCTATACCGACCACATTTCGACGAAGAATGGGGTTGTATGGCGACCAGGATCTGACGAAGAAACGGTAGGTTTGGCGCGTCCTGTACGCCCCCCGTGGGAGGTTCGATGTCCGGTCTGCAACGCCCTCAGAGCGACGACCTCGAGGCGATCGCCAAGAGGCTCCGCCATCACATCGTCGTTTCCACCACCGAGGCGGGATCCGGACACCCCTCGACCTCCCTGTCCATGGTCGAGGTGATAACCACCCTGTACTTCGGGGGGGTGCTGCGCTACGACCCCTCGGACCCCACGAACCCCAACCGGGATCGGTTCATCCTCTCTAAGGGCCACGGGGCTCCGGCCCTGTATGCGGTGCTGGCCGAAGCCGGCTACTTCCCCACCGAGGAGCTCCCCTCGCTGCGCAAGCTCGGTTCGATGCTCGAAGGACATCCGAACATGTGCCGGGTTCCCGGGGTCGAAGCATCGACCGGGTCTCTGGGCCAAGGCCTCTCCCTCGGCATCGGCCATGCTCACGGTGTGAGACTGGATGGGAGCGATGCCCGCGTCTACGTGATGGTCGGCGACGGTGAATCGGAACAGGGCCAGGTGTGGGAAGCGGCGATGCACGCAGGCAACCACGGGCTGGACAACCTCACGCTCATCGTCGACCGCAACCGCCACCAGCAGACGGGGGCCGTGTCGGACGTGCAGCCTCTGGATCCCTTGGACCAGAAGTTCGAGGCTTTCGGGTGGGCCACCAGGACGATAGATGGCCACTCCCTCAGCGAGGTGGCCGACGCCCTCGAGTGGGCTAGGACCACCCAGGGCAGACCGCAGGTCATCATCGCCAACACGGTGAAAGGCAAGGGTGTGTCTTTCCTCGAAGCACGCGAGGCCGACTATCACGGCAAGCCTCTCCCCCAGGACGAGCTTCCCCACGCCCTCGAAGAGATCGGAGCATCGGTATGAGTTTCGGGATCACCCGCATCGATCTCGAAGAGGGCGCGGCAACGCGCGAGGCCTTCGGCGATGCGCTGGCTGCGGCCGGCGAGAAGGATGACCGGATCGTCGTCGTGGACGGCGACGTCAACAACTCGACCTTCACCAACAAGTTCAAGGAGCGCTTCCCGGAACGGTTCTTCAACTGCGGTATCGCAGAGTCGAACATGGTCGGCGTGGCCGCCGGGCTGGCGGCTACCGGAAAGATCCCGGTCGTCGCGTCGTTCTCCACCTTCCTCATGTGCAACGCGTACGACCAGATCCGCATGTCGATCGCGTTCCCGAACCAGAACGTCAAGCTGGTGGGAACGCATGCCGGCATCTCGATCGGCGAGGACGGCCCGTCCCAGATGGCCATCGAGGATGTAGCGCTGGCCTGCGCCCTACCCGGGTTCACCGTCGTCGTCCCGGCGGACGGGCCTTCGGCCGAGGCGGCCACCTTCGCCATGCTCGAGAGGGAGGGGCCGACCTTCCTGCG
>JBKHYB010000235.1:0-3347 GCA_046565725.1 Actinomycetota bacterium | reverse complement strand
AGCGGACGCCATCTTGCTCGTCGTGCGGTGCGTAGGCGATCGCCTCAGCGAGTTGCATGCCATGGCGTCGACCCTGGGGATGGATGTGTTGGTCGAGGTTTTCGACGAGGCCGAAGCGCAGGCAGCACTGGACATCGGAGCCGACCTCGTCGGGATCAACCATCGTGACCTCGAGACCTTCGAGGTGGACAACCGGCGGACGGCGAGTCTGGCTCCGATGCTGTCCGGGCGAGCTACCGTCGTGTCCCTTTCTGGGGTCTCTTCCAGGGAAGAGGTCGTAGAACTAGCGCGTCACGGGGTAGAAGCCGTTCTCGTCGGCGAGAGCCTGGTGACGGCCGCCGACCCGGCCGAGAAGGTCAAGGAGCTGTTGGGCTGATGGAGATGATCGAGGTTCCGGATCGGAAGGGTCGATATGGTGAGTTCGGCGGCCGCTTCGTTCCCGAAGCACTTATGGGAGCTCTCGACGAGCTCGAACGAGCGTGGGAGGCGGCCCGCTCCGACGAAGGATTCATGTCGGAGCTGGACCGGCTTCGACGGGAGGTGGTGGGCCGGCCCACGCCGCTTTACGAGGCGCACAGGTTCTCGGAGCGGGTCGGCGCCCGCATCCTGCTGAAGCGCGAGGACCTGGCCCACACGGGCGCTCACAAGATCAACAACACCGTAGGGCAGGTGCTGCTCGCCCAGCGCATGGGCAAGACGCGCATCATCGCCGAGACGGGGGCGGGGCAGCATGGCGTGGCGACGGCCGCCGCCGCGGCGTACTTCGGTCTGCCGTGTGTCGTCTACATGGGCGCCCTCGATGTGAAGCGGCAGAACCTCAACGTCGTCCGGATGCAGATGCTGGGGGCCGAGGTCGTTCCGGTGGAAGCCGGTTCGGCCACGCTTAAAGATGCGACCAACGAGGCTCTGCGTGACTGGGTGACCAACGTCGAAGACACGCACTACGTGATCGGGTCGGTCGTGGGTCCTCATCCCTATCCGGAGCTGGTTGCCTCTCTGCAGACCGTCATCGGCGAGGAGGCCCGTTCTCAGTGCCTTGAACTCACGGGTGCTCTGCCGGACGAGGTGGTGGCTTGTGTCGGCGGAGGTTCCAACGCGATCGGTCTTTTCCGGGCTTTCTACCGCGACGACGCGGTTTCCCTGGTCGGGGTGGAGGCGGCGGGCGAAGGACTTGATCGGCGCCACGGAGCCTCGATCACGAAGGGGGAGCCGGGCATCCTCCACGGGGCCCGCAGTCTCCTGCTTCAGGACGACGAGGGCTTGATCACCGAAGCCCACTCCATATCCGCGGGGCTCGACTACCCCGGGGTGGGCCCCGAGCACGCGTGGCTGGCGACCTCGGGGAGGGCGCGGTACGAGACCGTCACCGACGACGAGGCCCTCGCAGGCTTCAAGGCGCTGGCCGAGACCGAGGGGATCCTGCCCGCGCTGGAGACTTCGCATGCGATCGCTTACGTGATGCGCGCGGCCCCCAGCGATGGCCTGATCCTGGTCGGGCTGTCCGGGCGAGGGGACAAAGATGTGGGCACTATCGCCGAGGTCCTCGGACGATGACCCGGCTCGGCGATCACCTCCGGTCACGGATCGAGAACGGGAACAAACTGCTCGTGCCGTACCTCATGGCCGGCATCCCGGACAGGGTTTCCTTCCCTGAGGCCTTCCAGGCCGTCGCCACCCACGCCGATGCGGTCGAGATCGGCCTGCCCTATTCGGATCCCCTGATGGACGGGCCCGTGATCGCCGATGCGGGGGAAAGGGCGATCCGCGCCGGGGTGGGGCCGCTCGAGGCGCTTTCCCTCGCCTCGATGCCCTCGGACGCTCCGAAGATCGTCATGACCTACTACAACCCGATCCATCGAGTGGGGGAGAAGGAGTTCGTTCGCCGCGCCGCTGCGGCGGGGGTGGCGGGGTTGATCGTGCCCGACATCCCTCATGAGGAATCGGACTCACTGCGCGACGCGGTCGCCGCCGAGGGACTGGCCTGGATCCCGTTGGTGGCACCTACCTCCTCTCCCGAACGGGTAGAAGCCATCACCGCCACCGCGACCGGCTTCGTATACGCCGTTTCCACCCTTGGGGTCACCGGAACCAGAGATTCCCTGTCCGACCGGGCCGAGAAGGTCGTGAAAGCCTGCAGAGCGGCGACCGATGCCCCCATCCTCATCGGGATCGGGGTTTCCAACCCGGCCCAGGCGGTCGAGGCCGCCACCCACGCAGACGGCGTGGTGGTCGGCAGCGCAGTCGTCAGAGCGGTCCTCGAGAAGGGGGCCGCGGAGGCGGGCTCGCTCCTGGCCGGCATCAGGCGTGCGCTTGACGAGATGTCCTGATCTGTAACTTCTGATCGCCGTTCTTTTGTGCCTGGGAAACCAAGCAAGGCTTTTTCGCGTCTTAGTGGTGAACAGCCCTTAAATCCGGGGTAACGACGTCGATACATAGGACAGTAGAAGCAGTCAACCTCTCAGGAGGGAACGATGAGGCAGGTAAGGATCCTCAAGGGTCGCAGGACCCGCTAGAGACCGCCCCGCCCGACGGGCTCGTCGCTCGACGAGACGAGCACCGCCTCAGTTCCCCTGTGCCTTCAAGATCTCCGGCCTTGTTCCGACGCGCGGCCAGATACGGGATCTCGGGCAGGGGACAAGGGCGATCCCGGTCCATCTAGATCACCGCCCGGTGGTCTTCACGCTCGGAGTTCATGTCGTAGCCCGTCCGTAATGTGACGGTATGGGAGCGACAGGACCGTGACTCACCCAACCTCACGTCGCGAGGCCGCGCTCTATCTGGTCGAGCTCGGGCTGAACGACTGTCAGATAGGCCGCGCCACCGGCATCCCACGAGCAACGATCCGGGACTGGCGCCGAGGGAATGTTCCTGGGCGCTTCGGCGGCGAAGGAGCTTCCCGGCGAGGTCGCGACCGCTGTCCTGTCTGTTCCAGTGCACGACTCGACGAAGCTTCCTACTCGTATCTCCTAGGCCTCTACCTCGGGGATGGATGCATATCCGAGGGCCCCCGCTGCGAGAAGATACGCATCGCCTTGGATGAGCGTTACCCCGGAATCATCACCGAGGCCGAGGTGGCCATCCACGCTGTGTCCGGCTGCAAGGTCAACAAAGTCCACCGCGTCGGTTGTTATGAGGTCTATGGCAACTGGCAGCATTGGTCGTGTGTTTTCCCTCAGCATGGACGAGGCCCGAAGCATCTACGTCCGATCCTTCTCGAAGAGTGGCAGGAGTCTGTCGTTGAACGGCATCCGAGGTTGTTCCTCAGGGGCCTGATCCACTCCGATGGTTGGCGAGGGAGGAATCAGGGCAGGGGGGCTAACGGCAAGCTCTACTTCTATAGCCGGTAC
>JBKHYB010000234.1:0-3368 GCA_046565725.1 Actinomycetota bacterium | reverse complement strand
CACCTACTGGGCAACTGAGGAGATCGTTTACGCGATCGATCTCGTCCGAGGGATGGATATCCTCCGTTTCGACCCCGACGCGCCCTAGCGCCGGTCCTCGTCCTCTTCGCTCCAGGCTTCGCGCGACTGATCCAACGCGTCGGCCTCGTTGACGTCCGCGGGGATCTTGGGCTTGTCCCCACCCGCCTTGCTCCACTCACGGGACTGTTCGATCGCGTCGGCCTCGGGCACGTCGGGGTCGATGCGATCCGGAAGTTCGTCGTTATCGACCAGATCTTCCGGGTCTTTCTCCGGCCGTTCTTCGCCTGTGGTCATCGCCCCTCCAAAACTAGTAGTGAAACGCATCGTACCTATCAGTTAGCGTGACATGTATGGAGTGCTTGAGGGGTAACTCCATAGTGCTGGTCTTCGCTCTCCTCGCCGCCGCCTGTTCGCAGGAGAGCACTCCACCCCCAGCGCGGTCCGAACCGCAGCGTGTTGAGATCCCCGAGGTGAAGGATTTCGCCACGGATCGCTGCGACGAGGTCAAGAGGCTGGCTCGGATCTCCCGGCGCGGGCTCTATCGGGATCGCTCTCCGGACATCATCGCGATCGCTTCGGAACCCAACTTCATCGGCGGAGAAACCACGTTGGTTCATTCCGGCCCTTGGGGGTACCTGGTCGATGTTCCCCTCGTCTTCTACGGTCCGGGTGTCGTTCCTTCGGTTGGCGAGGTTGACCGCCGAGCTACGTTAGCCGACATCGCCCCGACGATCGCTCGGCTGATCGGTTTCGATCGATACGAGGCTCCCGACGGCAGCGTGCTCGGGGAAGCCGTGAGCGACAAGACCCCTCGCTTGATCGTCACCATCGTGTGGGACGGCGCAGGGTGGAACGTCTTGCGAAGGCATGGAACCCGGTGGCCGTTCCTCGCACGGATGATGCAAGAGGGCGTGTCGTTCACCCGCGCGACGGTGGGTTCCAATCCGTCTGTGACGCCTTCGATCCACACCACCATCGGAACGGGAGCCTTCCCTTGGTCGCACGGGATCGTGGGACTCCGGATGAGGACAGCGGATGGCTCGTACGTCAACCCACTCGGCAGATCGTCACCCGACCGGATCGAGGTCCTGTCGCTGGCGGACCGGTACGACCGCGCCCGCGGCAACCGGCCGAAGATCGGCATGTTCGGTTCGGTTTCTTGGCATATCGGGATGGTGGGTAAGGGCTCCTCGGTCCGTGGTGGAGACAAGGATCACGTCGTTCTCCTTGGCCACGACACCGCACGCCTGAAGACGAACCGGGACGTGTACGGCCTGTTGAAGGTAGGCAACGAGAGAAGGCTCAACAAGATGATCTCGGCCACGGATGCCGCCGACGGCAAGCGCGACGGCGACTGGTACGGGAGGAGCCTGGGATCGCTCAAGGATGCATGGAGGACGTCTGCTCTAGTCGATTACACCCAGCTGATGGTCGAGAAGATGCTGGTTGAGGGTGGCTATGGAGATGACCGGGTTCCGGACCTGATGTTCGCCAACTTCAAGAGCGCCGATCTGACCGGCCACGCATGGAGCTACAACTCTCGGGATGTTGGGCGCATCCTCGACAGCAAGGATGCTGCCCTGCGGCGGCTGGCTCGATACCTCGACAGGACGGTCGGGGAACGACGATGGGCGATCGTTCTCACCGCCGACCATGGGCAGACGCCCTATCCGAGGGACTCGGGCGCTTGGCCCATCCGGGGCGGAGAGCTCGCCGACGACATCGTCAAGCGTTTCGACGGCAATGGCGATGGCGTGAGGCTCGTGGACCGGTTGGGAGCATCGGGCGTTTACGTGAACCGTTCCCAGCTAGCGGCGAACTCGGTCACGTTGTCCGAGATCGCTCGCTGGATCGGCGACTATCGACTTCGGGAGAACCTCAAGGGTGGCGAAAAGGTTCCCGGCTACTACGACGGCTCACCGACGGATCGCATCTTCGACGGGGTGATGGTCGGGAGCAGACTGGTCGTACCGGCGTGCGAGCAACAGGTCCCGGCAGAGTAGAGATCGACGAACCGAGAGAGCGAGGCTTAGGTTTGCTCGAGGTCGAGCCAGCTGATGGGTTCGGGGGCCGTCCACGACACGAGATGATCGAGTAACTCCGATGGGTCCGACGACGACCTCAACATCTCCCGATACTCCTCCCGGATGAATCCCTCTCGTGTGGCGTGATCCAAGAAGGCCATCAGAGGGTCGAAGAACCCGTTCACATCCAGCAGGCCGAACGGCTTGGAATGGATGCCGAGCTGGGCCCACGTGATCACTTCGAAGAGTTCCTCCATCGTCCCGTATCCGCCGGGAAGAGCGACGAACCCGGCGGATAGTTCGTTCATCAGCGCTTTGCGCTCGTGCATCGAGTCCACGACGTGGAGCTCGGTGACATCCTCGAAGGCAACCTCGCGCTCCGTGAGGGTTCTCGGGATGACCCCGATCACCTCGGCCCCCAGATCGAGGGCGGTTCTAGCGACGGCACCCATCAGTCCGATCAGGCCGCCCCCGTAGACGACGCCGTAGCCTCGTCGAACGATCTCCCGGGCGAGATCCTCGGCACCCTCACGGTAGGCCGGGTCGTTGCCCTCACCGGAACCGCAGAACACGCAGATCCTCTTGTTGTCCATCCCTTCAGTCTCTCCGACCCTGGAGCGATACGCATCTCTGATGCGGGCGTGCCCGGTTCCTACGGGAAGCGG
The DNA here is from genome assembly GCA_046565725.1 of Actinomycetota bacterium. Lineage (GTDB taxonomy): Bacteria > Actinomycetota > CADDZG01 > CADDZG01 > WHSQ01 > CALMBW01. Next base: position 658 of record JBKHYB010000234.1, on the reverse strand, counting down.
GGGTCGCACCGTTCCGAGGTCCCGCTCACTATGTGGATGGTGGGCGGGAAAGGAAGGTCGGATGCAGGGAGCGATCGTTATCACGTGGGGAAGCGGCCGTCCGGGCCGTGAAGCGAAAGGGTTCGAGATCTTCTCGAGGGCTCTTGAGTACTTCGAGGGACTCGCGAAAGAGGGCCGGATCCACGGTCACCGCGAGTACTTCAGCCTCACCGGCAACATCAGCAAGTGGGGTGGCCTCATGGTGATAGATGGCCAGCTCGACGAACTGCAGAAGGTTCTGATATCGGATGAGAACCTCCGATTGATGCAGGAGGCCGACGCGATCGTCGACAACTTCTCGGTCACCTTGTGTGGAGGAGGCAGCGACCAGGCGGTCGGTGAACTCGTCACGAGGTCCGTCGAAACGCTGAGCAACCTGGGATACCAGAGCAAGTAACTCAGGCGGACACATCGGAGGGAGGGGTTCTTGCGTGCCCCTCCCTCTCTCTATGCGCTTGGCTTCCGTGGGCGAAAGCAGTGGGGCGTTGCGGCACAGCGAGGTGGGGTGGGTACCGACAGGCCCGGCGACGAGACTGCTGCGCTATGCGGCAAAGCTCACTCGAACGGCCCGTAGCGATCGTGCAACACGAACCCTCGGTCCCACCCGGTCTTATCGCCG
>JBKHYB010000233.1:0-3369 GCA_046565725.1 Actinomycetota bacterium | reverse complement strand
GTTTGATCCTCACAGTGCTGGTGTTCTTCGGCTTCCGTCACGCTCGCAGGATCTCCTAGCGACATCGGAGGCTGACGGAAGGGCTGCCCAACCGGGCGGCCCTTCCTCGCGCGGCGGATCGATTCAGACCAGTGGCCACGGCATGTGGAACGGACCCTGGGGTTCAGGGAAGCGGTCCTCCGCCAAGAGCATCTCGACCCTCGCTTTGGTTTCCTCGATCTCCGATGGACTCAGCAGCGGCGACAGATCGTCGGATAGCCCCGACCGGAACGCGTCGCGGAGCATCTCTGATCGTTGCCGAATCTCGACGGGGAGCGGCTCACCGGCGAACGCCCAGATCACGGTTCGAAGTTTGGGTTCGATGTTGAACGAAAGACCATGGTCGACGCCCCACAACCTCCCAGCTTCGTCTTCGATGACGTGGCCCGCCTTCCGATCTGCGTTGTTGATGATCACATCGAAGGCGGCGATGTTCGGCATGTCTCGTTCGCGCTCGTGTATCAGAACGAAGTAGTGACGCTGAGGGTCGTGATCGATGAACAGCTGAAGTGACCCCGGGCCGTGAGGCAGGTCGTCTCGCATCACCGTTGGCGGCACGATGCCGAAACCTCCCGCTTCGGACACCAGGAATGCCGCCACCTCGCGTCCGGCAAGCGTTCCATGGGGGAAGTCCCACAGAGGCCTCTCTCCTCGGGCGGGCTTGTAGACGGCGTGGACGCTGCCTTCGGCCCCGGTGACACGGACGAGGAAGACGTAGTTGGAGGAGAACGGAAGTAGGCCCGATAGCTCCACTTCCCCGGAGCGGAGGATCCGCTCGACATTCATGAGGCTGCGTGATGACCGTTCGACGCGGGGCACCGATGCTCTCCCGGGCCCTTCGGCAGACCACACAGGGGGCAGGTCTCCCGCCCTTCTCCCAGAACGGCCAGTGAATGCAACACGAAGGAGCGGACCTGATCCTTGCGGAGGAAGAAGCGGGCTACGTTCGCATCCGCTTCGTCCTCGTCATCGTCTTCCTCTTCACTATCGACCTCGGCGATCATCACTACGATGCGGTCGCCCGAAGCGTCGTGCGCCAAGGCCATCGATCCCACCCTCCACAGAGGCGGCTCCTCGACGAAGTCGAGGGCCGGATCACGGGCGGGATGCTGGCCCTTGATCGTGTCGTTCGGGTCCAACGTGATCAGCATCTCGTTGAGCTTCTCAGCTAAGAGTTCGACCTGGGTCTTCTCGATCCGGAAGGTGTGCGTCCCGTCGTCGGAGCGGGCCTGCAGGAAGAAGGTTCTCTCGCCCGGGACGCCGGTGTAATCGCTGGTGAAGACGAGGGGGGTGATGTCCACGATCTAACTCCCGACCGGCATCTGGTTAAGCGAAAGTATGCGTGGGATCGAGTCGCCGAGGCCCAAGACGCTGATGGCGGCCGGCCCGATCACGATCCGCTGGAAGAGGTCGATGTGGACCCCCATGTAATGGGCGAAGATCAGCCTGATCACATCCGCATGACTGACGCAGCAGATGTTGGCCTTGCGATGCTGCGCGGCCAAAGATTCGATCGCATCCACGCCGCGCTTCTGAACGTCACGCAACGTTTCTCCATTGGGGAACCGGAAAGACGATGGCTTGTGCTGAACGTCCTTCCATGCCTTCAACCTCTTCAGTTGGTTGAGCGAACGATCGGTCCAGTCTCCGTAACGGACCTCCCCGAGATCCTCAAGGAGTTCGACCGGCTTGCGATGCGGCGCAGCCACGATCTCCGCCGTCTCCGCGCAGCGAGCAACGGGCGAGGAACAGATCTTCTTGAAGCGGACGCCGGCTAATGAATCTGCAGCTGCTTGTGCCTGGGCCTTGCCCTCTTCGTTGAGCGGGATGTCCATCCAACCCGACAGACGATGACCCGTGTGAGCGGTCACGCCGTGGCGAACGAAGAAGAAGGTCGTCAAGATCCCAGAACTCGATCCAGCGCTTCGAGGGCCGAGGGGTTCTCTAGCGAGGACATGTCCCCCGGATCCTCGCCCATGACCTTGGCCTTGATCGCTCGCCGGAGGATCTTGGCCGAACGGGTCTTCGGCAACTCGCTGACGAATCTGACCGCCTGCGGCTTGAACGCCTTGCCGAGCTCGTCGGTGATCTCTTTCAGGACGGCCGTCTCCAGCTCGGCGCTGGGCTCGACCCCGGGCCTCAAGATGCAGAAGCACCACACCGCGGTTCCCTTGAGTTCATCCGGCACTCCAACGGCTGCACACTCGACGACATCGGGATGGTTCACTGCGGCCGATTCGAACTCGGCCGGACCTATCCTCTTGCCCGCGATGTTGAGGGTGTCGTCGCTTCGTCCGTGTAAGAACCAGTAGCCATCGGCGTCCACCGAAGCCCAGTCGCCGTGCACCCACATGTCCGGCCAGCGCGACCAGTACGTTTCTATGTATCGCTCCGGCGCGTTCCAGAAACCTCGTGTCTGGGCCGGCCACGGCTTTGTGCAGACGAGTTCACCGACCTCACCGGGCGGACAGAGGCGCCCCTCGGCGTCCAAGATCGCCATCGCCATACCGAGGCTTGGGGTTCCGAGGGAGCAGACCTTCTGCGGGATGACCGGAGATGCCCCGAGGAAACAGGCCCCGACCTCGGTGCCGCCCGAGAGATTCATTATCGGAACCCGATCCCGGCCCACGACACGCGAGAACCACCGATATGGCTCGGGGTTCCACGGTTCCCCGGTCGAGCCTGTGATCCTGAGCTTCGACAGGTCGTGCTTCCGAACGGCCTCCTCCCCCGCCGGCATCAGCGCGCGCACCAGCGTCGGGGAGACGCCGAGGATCGTGACGCCGTGATCGGCGCAGACCTTCCACAGCCAATCGGGACCGGGGTGATTCGGTGCGCCTTCGTACATCAATACGCAGGCACCGTTGGCGTGACCTCCGACCATCTCCAGCGGACCCATGATCCAACCCATATCCGTGACCCAGAAGAAGACGTCACCGGGACGACAATCGACCTGATAACAGACCTCCTGCGCGATCTTGACGAGGAAGCCGCCGTGGACGTGGACCGAGCCTTTCGGTTTCCCCGTGGTTCCGGAGGTGTAGGCGACCATGAACGGAGTCTCGGGATCCAACGGCGGAGCGTCCAGTTGCTCGCTGCGCCCGTCGAATGCTTCCTTCCAGGAGACATCCTTCGGGCCTTCGGGATAGCTCTCACCGAAGCGCTCGAAAACCAGCAGGTGCTCGACCGATGGAGACTCTCTCAGCGCTTCATCGGCAACGACCTTCATCGAGACCTTGCTGCCTCTGCGATAGAAGCCGTCGGCGGTTATCAGCGCCTTGGCCTGCGCGTCGTTAAGCCGCGTGGCGATCGCAGGGGGGCCGAAGCCGG
>JBKHYB010000232.1:0-3375 GCA_046565725.1 Actinomycetota bacterium | reverse complement strand
TTGATCTGTCTGGCCAGTTCGCATGCCTCGTGGCCGTCCGCAGAGGTCCCGATGAAGGCAATGTCGGGACGGGATGTCTTGATCGAAGACATGGCTTCGACCGCGTCGGCTGCCGAAGCAACGACCTCGACATCCTCTATCTCCTCGAGAGCTACGACGAGTGCCTCGCGGAGGAGCGCGGAGCGTTCGGCGATCAGAACGTGAACCGTCTCGGTGACCGGAGCTTGTCTGGTGGTTAGGGTGGTGTGATCGATGGTCGTATTCATGCGCCCCGTCTCCTCTCGAGGTGAGCGTGGCGCGTCGGGACGACTCCGTACTTCACTGCGAACGCAGCAGCCTCGAGTCGCGAGTGAACCTGGAGTTTGCAGAGGATGCTCTGGATGTGGCTCCTTACGGTGTTGGTGGAGATCGCAAGGCCTCGGGAGATCTCCTCGCTTGCAGAGCCGGCGACGAGCATCTCCAAGACATCGATCTCTCGAGAGGTGAGCTGTGCGGCCATGAACTCGGCGTGCTTCTGTTCGTTGGTGGGCGCCGTCCGCGGTCCCCACGATCCCGGCGATGCGAACACCTTGGTCCCGCGACTCAGGCGGCCCAACGCGTCGAGGAAGTCGTCCAGAGACGAACCTTTCCTCAGGAACCCATGGAAGCCGGCGCGACGCACACGATCCGGAGCTGACGTGTCATCCGTACCTGAAACTGCAACGACGATCTTGGTCGGATCCGAAGCGCTGATCTCGCGACCGTAGTCGACGCCCGATCCGTCCGGAAGCGAGAGGTCTATCAAGATCAGCTCGGGATCGAAGTCATCGATCATCTCTCTGGCGTCCGTGATCGATTGCGCGTGGGCGGCTTCGACTCCCGACCTCTTGCGGATCGCCGCCTTGATGGAATCGGCGAACAGTGCGTGGTCTTCGATGAGAAGGATCCGTTCGAAACCCTCTTCGTTGTTCGCACGGTTCCGACGTCCAGTGGTCGTGGTCGTGAGCATCTTCGAGTCCCCTCCTACGTAACGATCTCCCTACCCATCAAAGATGCTTAGGTCGCTTGCGTCGTTCTTCGATCTAGGCATCAGATAAGCGATGGGTCTTGCGTACCCCTGCTACGTAATCAGGCGCGCATGTCCTGCGTGTCGCACGATTGTGTCAATCACGCGACAGTCGATGCGCTGCGAAGAGTGTGCGGATCGGTCACGTCGTAGCCCATCACCGCTTGGGCTATCCGCATGATGTCGCCGGGCGATCGCGTACCTACCCGCTTGCGGATCCGGGTCATATGGGACCTAACGGTAGCGGCCGAGATGTGCAGCGTCTCGCCGATCTCCGTCGGTGAACGGCCCTCGGCGACGAGGACGAGGATCTGCTTCTGTCTGCTGCTGAGGTCCCTCACTGGGCGGGAAGACCCAGGTGGGGATCCTTCCTCCAGGTCGTGCAGGACCTGGCGGAGGAGCTCACGGGAGATGAAGGAATGACCACCACCCAAGGCTCGGATCGCAGCATGGAGATCCGTTAGGTCGTTGTTCTCTGTGATGTAGCCGACGGCCCCTGACCTGATGGCCTGGAGGGTGCTTCGAGGCTGCTCGTCGTGGATGATCAAGACGGCGCAGTTCGGCTCTTCCTCCGTGATCCTCCTCGCCGTCTGGAATCCGTCATATCTAGGCACATCACCACGAACGACAACGACATCTGGCCGCAGAAGGCGAGCCTCCGCAACGGCACCCAGACCGCAATCTGTCTCTGCGACGAGCTCGATGTCCTCGAAACCCTCCAGCGCCATGCGGATCAGCGTACGCGTCAACTCCCGTCGCTCCGCGACCAACACGGTGATGGGCTTGGCTATCTTCTTTTCGGCCACGGCACCTCGAGTTCTGTCCGAGGGCCAGCCTAGGCAAGAACCTTGCAGGTGGCGTCCCGCAGCGCTCGTAAGACTGGTACGTCGGCGGCAGAAGGCTAGCTCTGCGGAAGCGGCAGGAGCACCCGGAAACCATGGTTAGACCCGGATACGTAAGTGAGGGTTCCGTCCATCTCTCCGGCCAGCCTTGCGGCGATCGACAGGCCGAGCCCCGTGCCGGCGATGGAGGCAGAGGCTCCTCGCTCGAAGGCGCTGAACAGGCGTCTTATCGAGTGCTCCGGCAGGCCCGGCCCGTCATCGCCTACGAACACGAAGGCCATGCCGTTTTCGACCCCGGCCTGTATGCGCAGGGGTGGGTCCCCGTGATGGAACGAGTTCGTCACCAGGTTCGTGATGATCTGTTCGAGCCGGAGAGGATCCGCCCAAACGCTTAACCCCGGCGAGATATCCAGTTCGAGATGCCAACTTTCGGGGGGGCTGACAAGTTGGAGCACCGTGTCCACGACCTGGGCTATCTCTACCCGATGTATGTCGAAGGCGATACCGCCGGATTCGAGCCGCGCGAGGTCGAGGATGTCCGCCACGAAGTGTTCTAGTCGATCGGTTGAGGCCATGATCGCATCGAAGGAGCGCTCGATCTCCTCCGGAGACATGTGCATGCTCTCTCTGCGTAGATATGAGCAGAATTGACTGATCGACCTGAGTGGAACCTGAAGGTCGTGCGCAGCGGAGGCGACGAGCTCAAGTCTCTCGTCTCCGCCGATCTGCTGCGGATTCCCCTGTCGCAACATGACCTTAGATTGCCGTACGGACCTTACACATGTCTTACGAAGTTCCGCGTGTTCTTACTACGCTAATTACGTTGCGCGGACTACCGAGCTTCGGACCAGCACCCACATACTGGAACGATGGTGGAGGAAGGTGAGATGGGGCGGGGTCTAACGGCCCCGGTTTCAAGCGACGGTTCATATGGTTCCCAACATTGATGCCGAACGGCTGGCCACGGATGCTGCGCTTGCGTCCCCGGGCAGTTTCATCGCGGTCATCGGGCCCCCCTCGGGGTTCACGATCCTGACCTGGAATGAGGGCGCACAGAGGATCACGGGATTCTCCAGGGAAGAGGCCGTCGGGACCGAGTTCTGGAACCTCTTGATCGAGGAGGAGATCCCTCGAGCTATCCGTGAAGAGCTCAGATCGTCCGATCTCCGCCCCTTCCTCAACTGCGAGGTGAAGATCCGTACCAAGGAGGGGGAGGGGAGATGGTTGAGCGTCGCTCTGTCACACCTTAGCTCCGATGAGCAGGGACAACCCTTCCGTTCGATCGTAGGGCTCGACACGACCCAGGCCAAAGCATCTATGGACAGATGGCTGCACGCGGCCTTGCACGATCCTTTGACCGGGCTGCCCAATCGACGCCTGTTGATGGACAGGATCGAGGTGGCCCTATCAAGGGAGAAGCGCAGTAAGGGTCGGGTAGCGGTGTTCCTCGTCGATATCGACGGCTTCAAGTGGGTGAATGACACCATG
>JBKHYB010000231.1:0-3377 GCA_046565725.1 Actinomycetota bacterium | reverse complement strand
GGTCGAGTCGTCGTCCTTGAACCTCTTGAGGACGTCGATGAAGTCGCTGCCGGGGATCGGGTCACCACCGATACCGACACAGGTCGACTGACCGATGCCCATCTGGGTGAGCTCGTGCACGATCTGGTAGACGAGCGTTCCGGAACGCGAGACCAGACCCACCGGACCCGGTTCCTTGCTACAGACCTCGCCGGGGATGATGCCGACGTTGGCCCTGCCCGGCGAGATCACACCAGGGCAGTTCGGGCCGATCAGGGTCACGTCGCGCTGTCCGTCACGTATGTAGGAGAAGACGCGCGCCATGTCCATGGCGGGGATGTGCTCGGTGATCGCAACGATCGTGTCGATGCCGGCCTCGAAAGACTCGAGGATCGCGTCGGCCGCGAAGCGGGCCGGGACGAACACCATCGAGGTGTTGGCGCCCTCGGCTTCGACCGCCTCCGCGACGGTGTTGAAGATGGGCACACCCTCGTGGTCGAGACCGCCTTTGCCTGGGGTTACCCCCGCTACCAACTTGGTGCCGTAGTCACGGTTGCGGAAGGAGTGGAAGGTGCCCTCGGCCCCGGTGAGGCCCTGGACGACCAGCCTGGTGCTTTCGTCGATGATGATCGCCATCAGTTGCCCCCTTCGTTCGCCAGCTTCACGGCGAGGTCGGCGGCCCCCAGCATCGTGTCGGCGGTGTTCAGCATGTCGTTAGAGATCCCGGCCAGGATCTTGCGGCCCTCCTCTGCGTTGGTCCCATCGAGACGAACGACGATCGGAACCTTTACATCGAGTCGACCGAGTGCATCCTGGATCCCCTGGGCGACGAGGTCGCAGCGAGTGATGCCACCGAAGATGTTGATGAAGATCGAACGGACGTCGGGGTTCGAGGTGATGATCTCGATCGCGTTCGAGAGCACCTCGGCGTTCGCACCGCCTCCGACGTCGAGGAAGTTGGCCGCGGAGCCTCCGGCGTCCTTGACCACGTCGAGCGTGGACATCACAAGCCCTGCGCCGTTGCCGATGATGCCGACGTTGCCGTCGAGCTTGATGAGGTTGAGTCCCTTCTCCTTCGCGGCACGCTCCTGCTCGGGAACCTCGTGCGCGGATTTCAGCTCGTCGAAGAACGGCAGCCGATAGGAGGCTGAGTCGTCGATGATGACCTTCGCATCGAGTGCGACGACCTTGCCGTCCCCGGTGAGGACCAACGGGTTGATCTCGATCTGAGAGGCATCCAGTTCGACGAACGCACGGTAGAGCTTCGGCAGGATGCCGAGGACCCCCTTACGCGCCTTCTCGGGGATGTTCCCGCCGAAGACCAGCGCGCGTGCATGGAAGTCGCTGAGCCCCAACAGCGGGTCGATGCCGACCTTGGCGATCTTGTCTGGGTGCTGGCGGTTGACCTCCTCGACGTCCATGCCTCCCTCGGACGTCAGGATCCCCATGTAGCGCCGGTTGGTGCGGTCGACGAGGAACGAGCAGTAGTACTCGTCGTCGATATCGCCGGCGCGCTCAACGAGGACGCGCTTGGCCCGCAGCGGCGTGGTGCGCTCGAGGCGTTCCCGGTCGTCGTCCGTTAGCGACGCAGGGTCGGCCTCGGCCCGTTGCTTCAAGGCGTAACCCTCTTGGTCGTAGAAGTCGATCTCGAAGATCTTGCGGGTCGCGTCGGCCGCTGCGTCGGGTCCGTCGACGACGGCTACCCCGCCTTGCTTGCCGCGGCCCCCGACCTGTACCTGGGCCTTAACTACGACCTTGCCTCCGAGGAACTTCGCAGCCTCTGCGGCCTCCTCGGGGGTTTGGGCGACGCGCCCTTCCGGTACCGGTACCTCGAAACGTCTCAGGAGCTGTTTGCCCTGATACTCGAACAGATCCACTCAAGCCTCCCGTCAGGCTGACTTAGCCCCCAGGTGCTCGTTGACCCATCCGATGATCTCGGCTGTGGGCGCGCCGGGCGTGAAGATCTCGGTGATGCCGGCTTCCTTGAGCGGGGGGATGTCGGACTCCGGGATGATCCCCCCGCCGAAGACGAGGATGTCGGAGCCACCTTGCTCCTTGAGGAGATCGACCACCTTGGGGAACAGCGTCATGTGTGCCCCCGATAGACATGACAGACCTACCGCATCCACATCTTCTTGGATGGCGGCGGCGGCGATCTGCTCGGGGGTCTGGTGAAGGCCGGTGTAGATGACCTCCATCCCCGCGTCCCGAAGTGCGCGGGCCACGACCTTGATGCCGCGATCGTGCCCGTCGAGACCGGGCTTAGCTACCAGGATGCGCGGTCGTCCAGATGCCACAGGTGGAGTCCTCCAAGGATCTTCCCGGATTGTTACGGTTGCCTGCCGAAGGGCAGACCGAACGAAGATTAGCAGGTCAGAAGGGGGTTCCGGCTTGACCGCAACGACGATGGAGACGATCGCGGCCCTCACGGACGAGGGTTCGTGGGAGCTCCACCGCGATGGGCTGAGGACCGCCGACCCGCTCGGGTTCCCCGGCTACGCGGAGGCGCTGACCAAGGCCCAGAACGGCACCGGATCCGACGAGTCGGTGATCTGCGGGGCCGCAACGGTCGCCCGCTATCCGATCGAGCTCGCCCTGTTCGACTTCGGATTCTTCGGCGGCTCCATGGGTGAGATCGCCGGCGAGCGTCTCGCCCTGGCCATGGAGCGGGCGGCGGCCCGGGGGGTCCCGTTCGTGCTTCGGACCGCCACCGGCGGGGCCCGGATGCAGGAGGGCATGCGCTCGCTGATCCAGATGCCCAAGGTGGTTTCGGCCCGCCTCGGCTTGGCGGAGGCGCATCAACCCTTCATCGCGATCCTCGGGAACCCCACGACCGGAGGCGTGTTGGCCAGCCTCGCCGGCCTCGCCGACATCACGATCGCCGAAGCAGGTGCCACCGTCGGGTTCGCAGGCCCGCGGGTAGCCGAGAGGGCGATGGGCAAGCCGTTGTCCGATGTCTCCCACCGAGCCGAGACCGCGATGTCGGCCGGGCTGGTTGACGACGTCCTCGACCCTTCCGAGGTCCGTGAGCAGCTGGCCACGATCCTCATGACGATCGCCCCCGACCAACCGCGCGACGTAGAAGTGCCGGGGGCTGCCGACGGGATGCGCGACCTCGATCCGTGGTCGCTGGTGGAGGCGGCCCGCTCCCCCGACCGAACGCTGAACCACGAACTCGTGCTGGAGGCCAGCGACGCCTTCATCCCGTTGCGCGGAGACCGCTGCGGATCGGATGACCCCGCCCTCGACACGGCTCTGGTGCGGGTGGCCGGTCGCAGGGCAGTGCTGCTCGCGCTCGACCGGGAACGCTCTCCCGGACCCTCTGCTTACCGGAAGGCGAAGCGGGTCCTGAGGATCGCCGAGCGTCTGAACATCCCGGTCGTGACGCTGATCGACAC
>JBKHYB010000230.1:0-3383 GCA_046565725.1 Actinomycetota bacterium | reverse complement strand
AACGGGACCATCAACGACCTCGCCGTGGGCGGAGCCCGCCCGGTTGCCATCGCGGCAGCGTTCGTCCTAGAGGAAGGGCTCGATGCATCGATCCTCAGACGCGAGGTCGAGACCATGGCGAGCGCGGCTCGCCGTGCGGGCGTGAGGGTCGTGACGGGAGACACGAAGGTCGTGGAGCGCGGCAAGGCCGACGGCATGTACATCGTCACGACCGGGATCGGCGTTCGCCATACGTCGTTCACCCCCGACACGGGGTCGGTGCGCCCCGGCGACAAGATCGTCTGTTCCGGCGCTATCGGAGCGCATGGGACGGCCATCATGCTGGCCCGTGGCGAACTGGAACTGGATGCCGATGTCGTTTCGGATACCGCACCGCTTTGGCTCCTAGCGCGAGCGGTTATGGACGCGGCCGGCGACGGGTTACGGGTGATGCGCGATCCGACCCGAGGCGGCTTGGCCACGGTCCTCAACGAGATAGCAGCGGATGCCGGCATCGGAGCCATCGTCGAAGAGGACGCGATCCCGGTTCTGCCGGCCGTGCGGGGAGCGTGCGAGATACTCGGCATCGATCCCATGTACGTCGCGAACGAGGGGAAGCTCGTCGCGGTCGCAGATCCATCACGAACGGAGGATGTGCTCTCCGCGATGAAGGAGGCCGGAGAGGTTGAGGCAGCCATCATCGGTGAGATCGCAGAAGATCCGCCAGGCATGGTTCTGGTGAAGACCGGTTTCGGAGGCACCAGGATCATGGACATGATGATCGGAGATCCGCTCCCTCGGATCTGTTAGTTGGGTTCCTACCGCTCGACTACGGTTGCTTGATGGGCACTGATCTGGATCCAGTCGTTGCCGGATACCTGGAGCGCGAGGCGGTGGTACGAAGTTTCTTCACCGCTGAAGCGGATCGCATCGCACGGTTGAGCAGAGACTTAGCCACGAGGTTCCTCGCTGGGGGTCGCCTACTCGCTTTCGGTTCCGGGGCGGCCGCTACCGATGCGCAGCACGTATCGGTGGAGTTCGTGCATCCGGTCATCGTGGGCAAGCGTGCTCTGCCGGCGATCGCCCTCCCCAACGACGCGGCCTCGATGTCTGCTTTCTGGACCGCCGAGGGCGACGGCTACTTCGAGCGCCACCTGCGTATCGTCGGTCGTCCACAGGATGTTGTTCTGGGGATCGCCCACGATGAACCGGGAACCGAGGCGATCATGCGGACGCTGCGAGCGGCGCGACCACTACACATGCTGTCCATCGCTCTTGGGGGAGGTTCCGAGCCCTACGACGACGAGGGTGTCGACCATGTCTTCCGGGTTCCTTCGGCGGACCCCTTCGTGGTCCAAGAGGTGCAAGAGACGCTGTACCACGTGCTGTGGGAACTCGTGCACGTCTTCTTCGAGCATGACGTCAGCCAGGATGCCGCCGCCGGCGATTCGGGCTTCCTCTATCCCTTCTTGGAAGGTGGCCCTGCTGATAGCGATCGCGTTCTCGCGGATGTCGCTGCCTCGGCCGTAGCGAAGGCGAACGACGTCGTGGGCCTGCGGCAGGCGTCCATGTCATCCGAAAGCGTCGTAACGGCAGCCCGGCGGATAGGCGAACGTCTAGCGGCCGGGGGAAAGATATTGACGATGGGTAACGGCGGCTCGGCGACGGACGCACAGGACCTCGCTGTCGATGCGCTGGCCCCCCCTGCGGGTCTTACCTCCCTCAACGCTCTCTCACTGACCGCCGACGCGGCCGTGCTCACGGCGGTCGGGAACGACGTCGGTTTCGACAACGTGTTCGCGCGGCAGGTCATCGCCTACGGCGACGAAGCCGATATCGCGATAGCCATCTCCACGAGTGGAGGGTCCCGTAACGTCATCGCAGCCATCGAGGAGGCCAAGCGGCGCGGTCTGCTCACCGTGGGGATCGCCGGTTACGGCGGTGGACGTCTCGCGGAGGTGTGCGACGTGTCGCTGGTCGTGGACGCCGATTACATCCCTAGGGTGCAGGAAGCTCAAGCGACGCAGTACCACTGCCTTCGCCGCTTGCTGGGGTAACCGCTATCTCTGAGATGCTGCCCGTTCGGCCTTCTCGGCGATCGGGCCGAGTGCCGCCTCGATCTCGGCAAGCGTTTGGTTGATCTTCACGACCGAAGGACCGATCACGCTCGTCTGCGAGTTGACCGCCCGTACGCCGAAAGCCACCCTCCCGAGGGTCGTCGAGATGCTCCTAGCTTCCCGCGTGATGAGGATCACGTAGGTCGCAAGGACCGCAAGCACGATGACGATCTCCAAGACAGTTAGAAGGACCAGAAGGGTCGTCATCTGGAGGTCACCTCATTCAGGAACTTGTCGTGTTCCAGCGCTTCCGACTTGATCTCTTCCAGAGCGTTGGCGGTCTGGCCCAACTGCCATGTGGTCGCAGTGTTGCGGGCGACGGTGGTCGCCGTCTGCCAGAGGTCCTTCACGTTCGTATCGATCCGCCGCACGGCTCGCAACAGGGTGTGGAGCAGGAACGTGACGACCAGAGCCACCACCAGTCCTACCCCGAGGGTGATCCACCAGATCCGCTCGACATCCGAAGACAGTGCCGCTAACTCCATGTCAGCTCTCCCCTCCGCTGCCGTCTCCGCCCGGCGGCTCTCCGACCAGACCCGAGGTAGATCCTCCGAGTCCCCTCCGGCCCGGGGTGGCCGCTACCGGCTCGCCTTGGTCTGACGGTTCCCCTGCCAGGGCCCGGCGCGCTTCCCTCGCTCCCGTCAGTAACTCGGTTGCGACTTGGTTGGTGACGGCGACCTGCCAGAGCACTTCCGTTCGGTCCCGGGTTTCCGCAAGGGAGCGGGTCGCGTCCTCGGCCACGTCTCCGATCCGCCGAGCGGTGACGATCAAAGAGATGACGACGGTGGCGACGATAAGCACGACCGCTGCCCCCACGCCATAGCCGATCCACCAACCGGTGAGGTCGCTTGCAGCGATAACCATGGGGCTCCCCTTGATCCGGCCACTACGTGCGTCGAGAATACACAGGGACGGAGCTTCGGACCAGGAGTCGCGTTTCCTGGCACCCGGGACCGACAGCATGTACCCTATGTGCGTTCGTCACATAGCCCGGTTCCGCTCGCAGAGAGGTGGGGGATGGCTACACGGCAGGAGGCCAAGACACCGGCGCAGAGGTTGCTCGAGGCCTTGGGGCCGGTGGACCGGTGGCACGACTTCGACGAGATCGGACACATGGGCCTGCCCAGCAGGGCGGTGATGGAGGACATGATCGCCCCGGTTGCGATGGCCGGGCCGACCAGCAGGCTGGGCCCGCTCGAGAAGATCCACGTCTTCTGGTTCGCCGGGATGAGTTGCGATGGCTGTTCGGTCGCTGCCACCGGTGCCCAAGCCCCGTCGGTCGAGAGC
>JBKHYB010000229.1:0-3394 GCA_046565725.1 Actinomycetota bacterium | reverse complement strand
GGCCATGGAGGGTCCGGCGAGAGCCTCGTAGCCATCCTCGGCGCAATAGGTCGCCGCACCACGGAGGTAAGTGGACAGGATGTCTCCCGCGCAGGTAAGCGCCTCGCCACCCGGCGCCATCACGTAGTACTTCGTGAGGGTCGCATCACCATTCGAGAACCACGAGCGGACGTCGTTGCGGTTGGTCGAACCGACGCACAGGACCTTCGGGTGAGCGGCCGGCTCGGCACACAGGGGGACCGAGTCGTTGCCGGCGGCGAAGACGATCACGGCACCCTTCGACCAGGCGTAGTCGATCGCCGAGTAAACGGGGTTGAGACCTCCGGTGACGCGCACCACCTCGCCCACGCCGGACAGGAATCCCAGCGACAGGTTGATGACCTTGGCGCCCTTGTCGGCTGCGTAACGGATACCCGAGGCGATCTGATCGGTGGTGCCGGAGCCTTCGGCGTCGAGGACCCTGACCGGCAGCACCTTTGCTCCGGGGGCTACCCCGGCGACACCGACGCCGTTGTTGGTCACCGCGGCCACGATCCCGGCCACGTGCGTCCCATGTCCGTTCTTGTCCTGAGCGCCGTCCTGGGTGCAGGTGCGGGCGCCGTTCTTGCCCGGAGCCTTGGTGCAGGTGCCGTTCGGCTCCACCATGTCGGCATCCGGGTAGCTCACGATGTTGGCGGCGAGATCGGGGTGCGAAAGGTCCACACCGGTGTCCACGACGGCGACGGTGGCACCGACGCCCGTGCTGACTGGCCACGCCTGCTCGGCCTGGATCCTGTCGAGCCCCCACTGCTGGGCACGGTAGGGATCGGAGGTCGCTGCGCTGACCGGGGCAACCGAAAGGGCTAGGGCTGCGACCGATACGGCAGCCAGACCACGAAGCTTCGTCAAGGATTCCCCTCCTCAAGATGGCGATGTGTCGGCTATGTCTTCTAGGTCCACCCCCCGATACCCTTCCAAATCAAGCAACGGATCCGTCTAAGCGAAGCAACCACTTCGATGTCGGAGGAGAACGGGCATCTGCGACGAATCCACGCTATAGAGAGGGCGGGGGATGGGCCCGCTCGCTCGGCAACAGGGGGAACCGAAGACATGCTTCGATCGAACGCTGTCCGATTGGCCGCCGGCCTGTGCGCCGTCCTCATAGCTGCTGCCTGCGGCCAGAAACCCGGCGTGGCGGACAAGATGGCTCTAACGGGGGGACTCACCGGGAGCGGCAACGCCGTGCTCGACGAAGAGGGGAACCTGATCGACGCCGAAACCGGTGAGGTTCTCGCCACCGCGGAGGAACTCGAGGAGAGCGGAGGGGTCCTCGACAGCACCACCTCTACCGACTCGAGCGGTTCTACCTCCAACACGAACTCGGGATCGAGCGACCCGAGCGACCCAGGCGACGACACGCCTTCCGGCCCGGCCCCCTCGGGCGGAGACACGACCGGCGTCACCGACGACACGATCCTTCTCGGGGCCCACGCGCCGATCACCGGTGCCGCCCCGGTGCCGTCGGACTCTGCCAACAAGGGCGCCAAGATCTACTGGGAGTGGCTGAGACGCAACAACGTCAAGATCCACGGGCGCAACGTCGAGATCGTGCTCCGTAACGATAACTACAACCCGTCGCAGGCCGTCGCCGTCTGCCGCCAGATGGCCGAGGAGGAAAAGGTCTTCCTTCTCTCGGGGGCCGCAGGTACCGACCAGATCCAAGCGTGCGCTCGCTACGCCGCCACCCAGGGCATCCCTTACCTCTCGGCGGGCGTGACGGAGCTGGCCCTGACGAACCTGCCGACCTACTTCGCCGTGTCGATGACCTACCCCGACCAGCAGCCCTTGCTGGTTGACATGCTGAAGACCCGGCTCGGGGCTTCGGACGAGAAGAACGGCATCGTGTGGTTCAACACCGCCACCTTCAAGGACGGGCACGATGCCTTCATCGCAGCCATGGAAGATGCCGGCCTCAGCGTCGACTACGACCGGGCGGTGTCGAAAACCTCCGGCGCCAGCGAGGCCCAAGCGGTCGTCACCGATCTCAGGCTTCAGGGGATCGAGAACGTGAACCTGCTGATGTCGCCGGTCTTCTTCCTGCAGATGCTGTCGGCTGCCGGCTCCCAGAACTACCACCCGCAGTGGGTGGCTGCCGGTATCCAGATGACGTTCGATGCGGTGGCTACCGCGGGATGCCGGAGCCGTGCTCTGGATGGCGCCAAGATGTTCGCTTCGTTCCCCGCCTGGGTCGATTCGAACAAGTTCGACCCCAACTTCCGCAAGGCCGTACGCGAGATCTATCCGGAAGAGGGCGAGGGCGACGACTTCATGTGGCTCGGCTGGATGTCGGCGAAGGCCTTGCACGAGATGCTCGAGCAGGTGGGCCCGAACCTCACCAGAGAGCGCTTCATGTACGAGTTGGAGCGGTCACGCAACCTGTTCAATGGGATCGGCCCCCACCTGTACTTCACACCGGAAGATCACTTCGGAGCCGACGAGGTGCACGTGTCCGAAGCGAAGTGCACCGTCGACAACCGCTGGCACACGATCGAGACCTGGGTCCGAGACTTCAAATAGAGATCAGATATCTGCTGAGAAGGTGTCGCACCGCGAGGGGTCGCCGGTGTCGAAGCCTCTTCGGAACCACTCGACGCGCTGTTCGGATGAACCATGCGTCCACGTCTCGGGGTTAACGTCCTGCCCGGCCTGTTCCTGGATGCGATCGTCCCCGATGGCGGCCGCCGCCTCCAGCCCTTCCTGAAGGTCTCCACTCTCGAGGATGTCGCGTTGGAAGGTGGAGTACGCCCAGACCCCCGCCAGGCAGTCGGCCTGGAGTTCCAGACGCACCGATAACTCGTTGGCGTTCTCGGGATCGCGCCTTTGCTCTTTGGTCACGTCGGCGTTTATCCCGAGCAGGTTCTGAACGTGGTGGGCGACTTCGTGAGCGATCACGTAAGCCTGCGCGAAATCACCGGGAGCATCGAAGCGGTTCCGAAGCTCTCGGAAGAAATCCAGGTCGAGATAGATGCGCTGGTCGGGAGGGCAGTAATGCGGCCCGATGCGCTCGTTCGCACCTCCGCACGCGGAACCGGTCGAGCCTTCGAAGAGGACGAGTTCGGCGCGGTCGTAGGTCTTGCCCGATGACGAGAACGACTTCTCCCAATAGTTCTGCACGTCCTCGATCACGAACGACATGAAGTCGACGAGACGGGCGTCGGGATCCGGCCCTTGAGGCGGCGCTTCCGCCTGCGATCCACCACCCTGCATCCCACCGATCACGTCACCGATCGGAGGAAGGTTCTCGCCTCCGCCGAGTAGGTTCGCGACGAGATAGATCCCGCCTATCAGCAACAGGGCGGGCAGTCCGACCGCACCGCCTATAGCCATCCCGGAGCGGGCACCCCTGCGATCGATG
>JBKHYB010000228.1:0-3419 GCA_046565725.1 Actinomycetota bacterium | reverse complement strand
CACGGAGACATGAAGAGCACCGAGAAGGAAGAGGCGATGACCTCTTTCCGTGACGGGAAGACGAACGTCTTGGTGGCGACCACCGTCGTGGAGGTCGGGGTAGACATACCCAACGCCACCGTGATGTTGATCGAGGACGCGGACCGGTTCGGGTTGGCGCAGCTCCATCAGCTCCGCGGCCGCGTTGGTCGCGGCCGGCACCCCTCGCACTGCGTACTGGCCACCGATGTGGATCTGAGCCGTGCGGAGCTGGACCCCGGCATCTTCGCCGTCAGGGAGCGCTTGGTCGCAGTGGAATCGACCCGTGATGGGTTCAAGCTCGCCCAGGTCGATCTTCGCCAGCGCGGAGAGGGCCAGCTCTTCGGAGCTCGTCAGTCGGGCATGCCCGAATTGAAGATGGCGAGAGTGCTGGAACACCAGCGCGAGGTGAAGATGGCCCGGGATCTGGCGATCCGTATCCTCGACGAAGATCCCGAGCTGAGAGCCTGGGAGCATCGCGAACTGGCGAGGGAGATGTTCGCCCGATTCCCGGAGGGAACGCTGGACGTCGTCCGTTCCGGATGACCGTCCATCCGCGGCCTTCGCCCCTTGTGGTTAACCTAGAACGATGCGAGTCATCGCGGGCAGCGCCAAGGGCGCTCGCCTGAGATCACCAACCACCGGGACGCGTCCGATGATGGATCGGATGAAGGAGTCCTTGTTCTCGGCCTTGGGCGAGTTCGAAGACGTGCGCGTGCTGGATCTGTACGCGGGATCAGGATCTCTGGGTCTCGAGGCTCTGTCGCGGGGGGCGTCGTTCGCGGTCTTCGTGGAGAACGCTAGGGAGGCGATCCTCAAGCTCGAGCAGAATCTCGAGGCGACCGGCCTGGGTGGCAAGGCTGAGGTTAGTTGGATCGATGCCAAGAGCCTCCTGCAGAACATCCCAGACGAGCGGTACGACCTGATCTTCCTCGATCCTCCCTACAACATGCCCGCCGCGGCCGTGCGCGCCGACTGCGAGCTGATCGTTATGCACGGCTACCTGTCCGACACCGGGAAGGTCATCGTGCACCGGCCCGCCAAGGAATCAACCCTGGAACCGTTGGGACTCCAGGCCATCTGGGAACGCGAGTTCGGACAGTCGCGCCTATACGTGTTCACCCACGAGGACGAGGACGCCGACGCCTGATGGCCAAAGCTCTGTGCCCGGGGTCCTTCGACCCGCCCACCAACGGACACATCGACGTGATCGAACGGGCTGCACGCTATTTCGACAGCGTGGTCGTCGCCGTGATCGAGAACCCCACGAAAGAAGCGCTGTTCTCTTTCGACCAGCGTAAGGAGATGCTCGGCGAGACGTTGAGCCATCTCGATAACGTGGAGATATCGTCCTTCCACGGTTTGCTCGTCGATTTCGCCAGGGACCACGGGATCCACGTGATAGTGAAAGGCCTTCGGGCGGTCTCGGACTTCGAGTACGAGCTCCAGATGGCTCAGATGAACGCGGCGCTCTCTCCCGGCCTCGACACACTTTTCGTGACGGCTAATCCGTCGTGGGCGTTCCTTTCCTCCAGCCTCGTGAAACAGGTGGCGAAGTACGGGGGAGCGGTCGATGGGATGGCGCCGCCTGTCGTTGCCCGGGCCCTGAAGGAGCGGTATTCGGCTTGAGCCGGCCCACCCGGGTCCACTCGTTTGGCATCTGATGGGGGGCCCTGTCCGTGGATTGTGTGGCACGATTGCCAAGGACTGCCTGTGGCAGACCCCTATCCTGAGGACGCGAGAAACACCAGAAAGGCAGCCCTGACAATGGACCTCATCGAGCGCATAGACGAACTCCAGGTGCTCATCGAGGAGGCGAAATCCGTACCTCTTTCCTCCAGCGCGGTCGTTAACCGGGACGAGTTCCTGGAGCTCCTGGCTCAGTTGAAAGAAGAGATCCCCGAGGAGGTCCGTCAGGCCCGGTGGATGTCGCGTGACCGGGACGAATTGCTGGCCCGGGCCCGCAAGGAGGCGGAGCGCATCATCGCCGAGGCCCAAGAGCAGCGGGACCGTCTGCTGTCGCGCACGGAGATCGTCCATGCGGCGGAGCGGGAGGCCGAACGCATCATCGACGAGGCGAAGGAGAAGGCCGCCCGGATGCGGATGGAGGCCGAGGATTACATCGACCAGAAACTGGCAGCCTTCGAGATCCTGCTCAACAAGACCCTCGCAACCGTGTCGAGGGGTCGAGAGCAGCTCCAGGGCGAACGGGGCTCGTCGGTCCAGCACCAGATGGAGCAGGACTTCAGCCCGCCCTTCGACGACGAGGAAGAAGCTCACCAGCCGATCCAACCGTGATCTGCACCCTCAAATAGGCCCCTGACCAGGGAAAATACCCCCGTCTGGTATGATGCAGCCGCCGGCCGAGCGGGCCCTACGGGACTCGCCCAGCCCGGCTGAGATTCGATCCGAACGAGGAGCGGAACGAGGGGACGTGCAGGGATTCAAGGTCTCGGTTGCCGAGATACTCGGTCAGCCGGGCCATTACCGGGACATATCGGTCAGCGAGCCGATCCCGGAGGTTGGCAACGCCCTGGCGCACGTCACCGATGCCCCCCTCCAAGGGCGGCTTCGGGCGGAAGCCGTTGTCGAAGGGGTCCTCGTTACCGGGACGGTAACGGCGACCATCGAAGCGGAGTGCGCCCGGTGCCTGACCCCCGTGTCGGATGAGATCTCGGTTGAGTTGTGCGAGCTGTTCGTAGCGCCCGGCCATGATCTGCCGGACGAGGAAGACGCCTACGAGGTCGAAGGTTTCGACATCGACCTCGAGCCGATGCTGCGAGATGCGCTAGCCCTCGACATACCGCTTCGTCCGGTATGTCGCGCTGACTGCAAGGGGCTGTGTGCACGGTGTGGCAAGGACCTCAACGAGGGGGCGTGTTCCTGCGAAGAGAGCGAGATGGATCCCCGCTGGGCGGCGTTATCCGAGATGCGGGACAAGCTGGGTTAGAGGAGGACATAGTGGCAGTTCCCAAGCGTCGTAAGACCCGGAGCAAGATGCGGATGCGTCGTGCTCACTGGAAGACGGAAGCCGCGACCTACGCGTCGTGCCCGCAGTGCCGTCAGCCGAAGATGCCGCACCGCGTGTGCCCGAATTGCGGGCACTACGCCGGCCGTACGGCCATCGAAACGGAGTAAGAACCACGTCGGCATTGGAAGCGCTTGGCGTTCCTCGTGGAGGCGGCGAGATCTACGAACTCGCTCTGACCCACCGGTCGTACGCCTTCGAGCAGCCTGAGCCGATCCCTCACAACGAACGCTTGGAGTTCTTGGGGGATGCCATCTTGGAGGCGGTCGTGACGGACCTGATCTATAAGACCTACCCGGATCTCGCAGAGGGCGAGATGGCTCGGCTGCGCGCCTCGGTGGTCAACACGCACGCCCTGGCCGACATCGGTCGA